>CAMMLF010000018.1 GCA_946497585.1 uncultured Clostridium sp. | reverse complement strand
TAGACAACTATATATAAGTCAAGCAATTTTTAACAAGTTTTATGAAAAAGTTTGAAAATAAAAATTTGTTTAAATTATTGTATGACAAAAACAACTAAAACATTCGATTTTTTGAAAATTTTAGTTCTTGTTGTCTTTGATGTTGTCGTATCTAATGTAGTCTCTATTTTCTTTAAGAATATAGTAGATGATAGTTAATAGTTTACGACTAATGCCTGCTAAGGCAACAAAATGGTGTTTTCCTTCAGAAATTTTTTTATCATAATAAGCTCTAAGCTCAGGCTCGTTGGATATGGCAACTAAACTTGCTGTATAAATGGCATGGCGAAGATAAGGAGAGCCTCTTTTAGAGAGTTTCTCATTGGAAGAACTTTTATTACCTGATTGATTTTCAGAAGGATCCACACCAGCAAATGCAATCAGTTTACTTGGTTTATCAAAGCGATTGATATCTCCAATCTCAGCTAAGATGATAGGAGCTAAAGTATCTCCTACACCAGGGACTGATAAAAGATGACTATCTAATTTATTATAAAGTTCTTTGATTTCTTTACTTACCTCATCAATCTGATTTTCTAAGAAGATAATTTGATTGATAAGTTGCTTGATTTCAAAGGAACAAGCATCGGTCGTAAATTTAATACCAAAAGACTCTTTTGCCACTTCTTTTAAATGAACGGCGGTATCTCTATTAAATTTACCCTTAGAATGTTTTGATAATAAATTAGCTAGTTTTGTAGTAGAAATCTTTAAGATATCATCAGGAGTTGGGCAGTTAAGTAATAATTGTTTCGAAGTTGTGCCAAAGGTATTACAAAAGAGTTCCTTGTATTCTGGAAAGACTTTATCTAACAAACCAATCACTTGAACTTTTAAAGAGGAAACATTATCAACAATGTTTGATCTAAAACGAGTTAATTGTTTTAAAGATAACAGATTTTCTTCTGGTAAGTTTGCTTCTTTAGAGCCAAAAACTCTTAAGTAATCTGCAATAATAATAGAATCAATCACATCATTTTTTTGCTTTCTATTATTATAAGCTCCTCGATAAGATTTGATTTGATAAGGGTTATAAACAGAGACATGAAAACCGTTATCAGTCAAAGCAGAATACAAAGAAAGCCAATATTGACTAGTAGCTTCCATAGCAGATTCAACATTACTTAAATCACCAATTTTGTCTTGGATAGTAGTTAAGAGTTTATGGAACCCTTCGATGCTATTAGTAAACTTTACTGCCCGAATAACAACTTCTCCAGTGCTGTTAATCAGGGAAGCAACGTGATTTGTTTTGGCAATATCAATGCCTAAATAATAATTCATAAAATCAACTCCAATTCTTGATATTTAAGATAGAGGCGATGCCCTCAATACCTTTACAAAGATATAACCTCGCGAATAAAAGGCAAAAGCTAACAAGCAAGTCCTTATACAACTTATTCATATCCAATTTGTAAAGAAGAGGCTTTAGTCTATTTGAAGAACCAAATGTTCAAGGAGTTGGCTAAAACCACTCTATCTCTACAGACATTATAATATAGATTTCAAAATCTACAAAATAATGAGTTTATAGATATCTCTTAACAAAAATCTAAATATAGAAAATGTAGTTAAAAAATATCTTAACTACATTATACGAGGAGTTTAATCATTGTTATTTGAGTATAAGTTAGAAGATAATATTGTTGATAATCCAGCACTACCGCGGGAGGAAATACAAAAATATGATATGGGTATTTGTTACGAAGAAGTTTTAAAAAAGATCAATGAATTTATAACATTACAAGTTCAATATCCAAATATACCTAAACCTCAAATTACTAGTAATTATGAAGTGCGTTATGAGTGCTTTATAAAATCTTCCAATGATAAGGTAGGAAATTACATTGCTAAAAAGTGTGATACGGAAATGAGAATGCAAGCATTATATAGTGAAATCTCTTTGGCATTAAGTACATTAAGTAGAGATGAATTTACATACTTTTTAGATGTGTTGTATTTAAAAAAATCAGAAAATTATTTGATTGATAAGATTCAGACTACGAGACATCTATTTAAGACTATTAAAGCAAGTTGCATTGTCAAGATGGCAATTGCTTTAAATGTTTCAGCATATAGCTAACATGTTATATGCTTTTTTATGTAAAAGTTTAAGAAATATACTGACAAAATTTCAGAAAGATTATACAATATAATCATGAAAAGAGGTTTGAGATATGAGCAGAAAAGGTAAAATTATAATTTATGTTTCCATTGCAATTCTAATTGCATTGATTGGAATTGTTATTGGATATTTTTGTGTAAAGAATTTGGGGGATAATGAAAATTCAAATCCAGTTGAATCACCTGTAGAAATAGATGAAGAAATAGAAATTAACGATCCAATCGAATCAAATGATGAAAGCGTACCAAATAATAATGATGACACTGGAAATGAATTGCTAGAACAAGAATCCTCTCAAAGTAATGAAAAAAATAATAGTGTTTCAAGTTCTAATTCAAATACAAATTCAAGTAATAATAATTCAAGTAATAATAGTGTTAATAATCAACCTCAAACATCTAATAATTCGAGTGCTAACACTGGTAATACTAATTCGAATAGTAGTAATAACCAAACCACTCAAGAAAATAATTCTACTAGTGAAGAACAATTGATTACATGGGATAGTATTGATTTTTCTGCAGGAGTTTCTAGTTTGTCTTCAGAAGAGAAAAATTTTCTTTTAAGTTATGCAAAACAACAAATATCAGATTTTGAATTAGATTTTTTGACTTTGTCTCAATGTGAAAATGCTGGAAAAGAATGGGAACAATATGGATGGATGTATAGCTGTATAGTAGTCAATACACCAAATCCAAATATTCAGTTAACATCTCTTACAATTGAAACAAAAGATATATTTTGCGATAATAATTGGACTGGAAGTCATGTATATGATTGGAAAAATGAAAAAATTGGAAATGTTGCTTATTTAAGAAAGATAGGTTATTCATGTACTAATATTTCAAGTGATATTTATTAAAAGCTATTGATTTATAGCTTTTTTATTTTAGGAGGTGAAATAATGAAGAAAAATTTAAAAGGACTATTACTAGTTCTTTTTTTGATGCTGGGAATTAGCATAGAAAGTAAAGAAATAAATGCTCAAACAGTAACGGATTCCTTTAATAGAACTTTTATCGGGACATATCATTATGTTTTTGATGATGGAAAATTTGGGGATTTTGAATTGTTTACTAGAAATTCTGATGGAAGTCGAGCATATTGTATTCAGCCAGGCACATCGTTTAAAGGTGGAAATTACATTGGATACACTAATTTAACTAATGATCAAAAAGCAAGTTATGTTGGTTTAACAAGCAATCAGCTACGAGAAGTTTCACTGATTGCTCAGTTTGGTTATGGATATATTGGGCATAATACAAATGAATGGTATGTTGCAACGCAAGCACTTATTTGGTCAAAACTTGGAAAAAGTTATCAATTTACCAGTCGTAATTCGGCTGCAAATCCATGGGCTTATGTCATCGCTACTCCAACTACAATTCAAGCTAAAATGAATGAGATTGAAAGCCTCGTTGCAAATTATAAAAGGACGCCTGCGTTTAATGCGACTTATGCAACTATAAATGTAGGCGACAGTTATTCATTTGTGGATTATGCTGGCCTTTTAAGTAATTATCAAGTATCTTCATGTGTTAATTGTAATGCTTCTATATCTGGAAATAACTTAGTTGTAACTCCTACATCAATTGAAAGTGGGACAATTACATTAGAAAGTAAACGAGGAACATGGACGGAGGAATTTATTGTTTATTCGAGTCCAACAAGTCAAAATATTATGGTTCCTGGAATAGTAGATCCTCTCAAAGTTAATTTGAGTTTTGATGTTGTAGCTGGAGAATTACAATTAAAAAAATATGATGCAGAAACAAAAACTTGCGATAAATATTTAAAAAATACTATATATAAATTATATAAAAATGACGGAACTTATATTCAAGATTTAATTATCGATGAGAATTGTTCTGCTTCTGCAAAAAATTTAGCTTTGGGAAGTTATTATGTTCAAGAGTATAGCGTTAATGGTAATTTTGAATTGGATTCAACAAAGCATTTTTTTGATATAACCAAATCACAAACTAAAAAAGAGTTAATTGTTTATGATAGTCCTTTCCTCGGTCAAGTGGAAATATATAAATTTGATTCTATTACAAACTCATGTGTTTCGTCTGGTTCAGCAAGTTTAAAAGGTACAGTATATGGAATATATAAAAGTGATGGAACTTTAATATCTCAATTAGTTATTGATGAAAATTGTTATGCAAAATCAGAAAAAAATTTGAGAATAGGAGATTATTATATTCAAGAGATAAAATCTGGAACTGGATATAAAATAGATAATAAAAAATATGATTTCTCTATTACACCAGAAAATTATAAAAAAGTCTTTACGTTTCAGTTAAAAGATATTCCCTATACGACGTTTCTGACTATAAATAAAACTTATCTCAGCCAGAATGGAGTTCAGGCAGAAGTGGGTGCAACTTTTGAAGTTTGGAGCACTACCAAAAATAAAAAAGTTGCAACTCTTGTAATAGATAAATCAGCAACGGCAAGTATTCTTTTGCCATACGATAAATATATTATTAAACAAGTGTCGGGGAAAGAAGGATATAAGCTTGCAAATGACATTGATTTTTCTGTGAATGAAGAGACAGAACCTGAAACTTACATAACTTTGACTAATGAACCTTACAGTGCGAAAATTAAAGTGGAAAAAGTTGATACTAATAATAATAAAATTGCATTGGCAGGAATTAAATTTAAAATTTATGATATAGATAATGGAAAATATGTTTGTCAAAACATTACTTATCCTAATGTTGAAGAGATCTGTGTGTTTGAAACTGATATGAACGGGGAATTTATAACTCCTGATATTTTATATCCTGGTCATTATCGCCTAGAAGAGGTTGACCAAAGTAT
This sequence comes from uncultured Clostridium sp., assembly GCA_946497585.1. GTDB lineage: Bacteria > Bacillota > Clostridia > TANB77 > CAG-508 > CAG-793. Next base: position 12,643 of record CAMMLF010000018.1, on the reverse strand, counting down.
ATATGGTTATCTTTGGAATCAAAATGGTTTAGAATTTACAATTGATGAAAATTCTAATTTTATCGAGGATAAAGATTTAGGTACATTAGTTGTTTTAACTTTTGAAAATCAAGAAGTATTTGGGGAAATTCAAATTCATAAAGTTGGTGAGGAATTAGTTATTGAAAACAATTCTTATTACTATCAAGAAACTAATCTAGCAGATGTGGTTTTTGAATTATATGATGAAAACGGTAATTTGATTCAAAAAATTAAAACGGACGAAAATGGTCTTGGAACGTTTAAAAATTTAAAATTAGGAAAATACATTTTAAAGGAAGTGTCAACGAGAGATGGATATGTATTGTCAAATGAAGAATATGAAATTGTTTTAGAATATCAGGTTCAATATACACCAATTGTTTACAAAACCTTTGAGCTAAAAAACTATTTAAAAAAAGGTACACTAGAATTTACGAAAACTGATTTAGTTGATGATGAACCATTGCCTAACACAACCATTAAAATTTACGATGAAAGTACAAACGTTCTGATTTTTGAAGGAAAAACTGATAAGGATGGAAAGATTATAATTTCTAATTTGTATGTTGGCAATTTCAGAATTGAAGAAAGTAATGCTCCAGCAGGATATATTTTAAATGATGAACCTATGTATTTTAGTATCAAAGAAAATGGTAAGATAGAAAAAGTTAATATGACTAACGAAAAAATTAAGGGAATACTAAAACTATTAAAAACTGACGAATTAGGTAATCCATTATCAGGAGTAAAAATAAATATATATAAAGAAGATGGCAGTTTATATGGAACATTTATTACAAATGAAGAAGGACTTATAACTATTGAAAATATAGAATACGGAAATTATGAAATAAAAGAAATCAAAACCTTAGATGGTTACGAAATTAGCTCAGAAAGTCTATATTTTTCAATCGATTCTCAAGATGAATTTGTCGAGTTATCATTGGTAAATAAAAAATTACCTCAAACAGGAAAGTATGATTATTCTAAGATTTTAGGTTGTACATTTTTATTTGCAGGAGGATTATTGACTATAGCTTATATTAAGAAGCAAAAAAAGAAGGAGGGAAAATAATATGGAGCAACAAAACAACTATAAAAATAGTATAGAAATTACAGGAAATATTGCTTCTATGTCAGAAGTTAAAGAAAAATCAAATGGTAAAAATTTTATGTATATGAATATTGCTCAAAATAGTCGTGATGGGCGAGCAAGTTTTTATCCGATTTATTTAGATGGAAATATTTTAGAAAATGTTTTGAAAGAAGATTTACAAGTTGGAAATAAAATCACTGTTGTGGGGAAATTAGATTCATATCAAAAAGACGGAAAACAAACTTTACAAATTCGTCCTTTTGAAATTCAAAAAATCGAAAAACAAATTGTTCAAGAAAATACTAGAGTAATTTCTAGCAATTCAAAAGAAATGGATATGTAAGTTCGTATGCTTTATTTTATTACAGAGTACAAAAATCAGGAAGCAAGAGATACTTTGCGTGATTTAGGATTATATTGTTATTCTTTGCGAAGTTCAGAAGATGATTGGCAAGAAATTTCTACAATTGAAAATTTAGTGTTAGTCAATCGATATGGCAGTATTATAACAAACGAGGAAATCATTTTAGGGGAGCAATATCCACAAGATTTCCTCGATTTTTCTCTATTTTCTCTTAAAAACACAAAGGTGAATTCTATAAGTGATTTATTAGAAAATCTAGAAGAACTAGGGAATTTGGATTTATCGAGTGATGAGAAAATTATGCAAGAATTACAAAACTTCAAAAATGTAGATTTGAAAAAGGTTCAAAGTTTAAATTATAACGAAAAATTAAATTTTATTATCGAAAAATATAAAAAAGATTTCAATACATATTTAATTTCCAACGGCAATCATATTTATCAGCAATTATTTTTTGACAATTCAATGGTATAAAAAGGAATAAAAAGGTGTAATACAAATAATTTTAAGAGTGATAATTATGCACCAATAATTTTATGTGATTATTTTTTATCTTAAAGGGGGGTTGAAGATGAAAAATTTGTTTTTACTAGCAGAAGCTACGCAGCAGAGTGGTATTCAAAAACTTGAAGGTGGAACATACGATATTAACTCTATTATAGAAGTAATTGGTACACTGACTGATTGGGTTACAAGAATAGGTATTGCTGCTGCAGGCTTGTCTCTAGTTATTGGATTTGTAATGTATTCAGTAGTAGATGTTGAAAAAAAGGCTCAAGTAAAGCATGGAATTATTTTGACACTACTAGGAATTGCAGGTATTATAACTGCGTTGTCTCTTGTAAATCTAATAATCGAATCGTTTACAATATAGGAGTGGTTTATGATATTAAAAGCGTTAGATTTATTAAGAGAGCTTGGATGGGGATTTATAAGTCTCATATTTAATTTGATAGACGCAATTTATGAAATCATCTCAAAAATAAATGAATTAGATATAGTTGGAACTATGGCAAATAATACAATATTTTCAAATTTTTATACTAATATTATTGTAATAGCAATAAGTGTATTTGGATTATTTACTATTTGGCAATTTGCTAAAAAAGCAATAGATCCAGAAGAAGGGCCAAATTTTACACAGATTGTAAAAGAAGTAATAAAATGTGGAATTCTAATATTAGTGTCCACATTTTTATTTGTTCAAGTTTCAACTTTTTCAATTCAGTTATCGGGGTTTGTAGGTACAATGATAAAATCAGATAATAACACAACACTTGGAAGTGAACTTCTAATAAATTATATAGATTATTCTAATGGTTATAAATCGAGTGATAAGTTTGAAAATGATGATTATCAAACATCGATTAGAAATGGAACTTTTACGGCTTATCAAGGTTATAACGACAAATACGTTGTAAAAGATCGTTGGATTCGTTCTGATGAAAGAGATTACAAATATTCTATTCAGTGGATTTTAGCTATTTTGTGTGGGGGCTTTTTTCTGTATGCTTTAATATTTTCAGCTGTTATGTTAGCAAAAAGGCAAATAGAATTTTTAGTTTTATTTGTTATTTCGCCCATAGTGTATGCTACTAGTATTTGTAATAAGCAAAGAAGAAACACATTGATTGAACAGTTAGTTTCTTTAACTTTACAATCAGCAATGATTATACTAATTATTAACTTAATTGCATTAGTTGCAATTCAAATAAATAGTACTCAGTTTTTTGATAATGACTTTCAAGATATGGCAACACGTTCCATATTATATCTTGGGTGTGCAATCCTGTTGCTAACAGGAAGTAATAGTATTAGCCAGTTTATTGGAAGTAATATCGGCGCTAGCGCTGGAAGAGAACAATTAATGTCCCTTATGGGATTTGGAAGAATTGCTGGTGGTGCAGGAAAAGCCACTGGAGCCACTGCTTTTGGAACTGGTATGATTTTAGGAGGGGCAGCTGTAAAAGGTGGAAATTATTTGGCACAGAAAACAGGAGTCGCAGGTAAGGTAGGTAGAGGTGCAAATAATTTATTACAGCAAACAGGTTTAGGGATTGCTAGCTTTGGAAATAGTTTCGAAAGTAATAATCATAATCCTCTTTCACATGGAGTCCAAAGTGTAGGTAACACGATACGTTCTTATGGATTAAATATAGCATCATCAGCTATGAAACGTAATGCAAATAATGAGGGTATTGGTTTAAGCAGAAAAATATCTTCTGGTACTAGTTCAATGATGAAAGGTGGATTAGGTATGATAAATCCAATTCGTAGAACTCCTACTATTAGATCAAGAAAAAAATAAAAAAATGAAATAAGGAGTGTGATATTATGTACATTACAGTAGCAAGTATTAAAAAAAATCTAGGGTTTAAAGGATTAGAAATTAATGATTTAATTATAGGCATTCCTGTTTTATTTTTCTTTTTATTGCTATTTTGTTTTACACCATATAAGTTAGCCAGTATTGTCTTTGCAATAACGGGGGGATTTCTTCTTATTCCGATCCAAGTAAGTCAAAAAAATCGAATGTATAAAATCTTATTTTTAATCATTAGTTTTTTAGTCTCAACTAAAGAATTTACTTATTATACAAAAGGTAAGGAAGTGATGATATTTGAAAAAAACAAAAGGTGAAAAGGAAAAAAAACTGCTTATAAAAGTAAAAAGTAAAATAAATAATAATAAAAAAAAGTACTTAACAAAAAGTCAGATGAATAAAAAAATAAAGAATTCTCAATCGTTTATCAATGTCGATTGTGTATCTGAAAAAGGTATTATTAAATTAAAATCTGGAGAGGTTGCTCAATTACTCTCAGTCCAAGCAATAGATTTATCATTATCCAGTCAAGAACAAAAAAATTATTTTTATTCTCAATTAAAGTACTTATATCAGATTAAGAATTTAGATTTAAGAATTTATAAATTAAATGAACAATTAAATCTTAATTCTAACAAAGATTATATTTTGAAATTAATGGATGAATGTAAAGATAATGAACAACGTTTATTATTTTTGCAAGAAAGGTATGGACTATTAGAACAATTGGAAAATAATGAGTTTACTGTTTCTAATTGTTATTTTTTAGTTGTTATAACAAAAAATGAAAATGCTTTAAAAAAGCTAGTTGAGGAAATACTTCGTATTTGTTATAGTCTTGTGCCAAGGTTACAACTAGAGGAATTAACTAATAAATATGAAATTTATAAGTTTTTGATTAATTTATATTTTAGTTCTGCTAATCTGGAACAATTATTATGGTGTGAATTAACTGAACTGATAACTCCACTTAATATATCTGAGAAAGCTAATTTGTTAAAACTAGAAAATGATGAAGTACAGCTTTTGTCTATTAAAAGTATTCCGCCTTTTTTAGATGAAGGTTTTGTTGAACAAATATTTAATATGCCAGGTGTCCGTTGTTGTATTCATGTTAAAGATACTGTAGATCCAGATAGTTTAATAAAAAATTTAGATAGTTCATATCAATTTTTATTGTCTGATAGAATTACTACAAAAAAGCTTTCAGATGCAACAGAACTAGATACTCAAAAAGAAAATTTTCAAATTTTAATGGATCAGTTGAAAAATGGAGCAGAAAAAATTAAAGAAGTAAATTTTATTGTTGCAGTCAACGGTGCAAAAAAGAAAAGAGAGGATATAATAAAAGAATTAAAGAGATTAGCAGAGTACTATAAAATTCGCTTAGATGTTCCAAGACTTAGACAATATGAAACGTGGCAAAGTTTTGATATTTCTTCGAGTAGTATTAGTGATTATTCCGTTTATCTTCCTACTTTAACATTAGCTGCTAGTTTTCCTCTTACATCCACTAGTTTTAATGATGAGCAGGGTATTATGATGGGATTAGATATTCATACAGCTTTGCCTGTATATTTTGATATGTTTAAACTTACTTCAGATAGAACAAGTCATAATATTTCACTTGTTGCATCTACTGGTGGTGGTAAAAGTTTTACTTTAAAAAAATTAATTATAAACGCTATCAATCAAATAGGAGCTAAAGTATTCATTTTTGATTGTGAGAATGAATATAAAAAGCTGGTTGAACGAAATCACGGTGAATATATTGATTTGTATTCTAAGTCTGGTGGAATTATCAATCCACTACAAATACGTTTTTTACCGGTTGATAATGGCGAGAATGAAGATGACGTAGCAAATTGTCCTCTTGCTAAACATCTAGGATTCCTAGAAGCTTTTTATAAATGTGCTTTTGAAGAAATTAGTGAAAAGGAATTAGTAATTCTGTTAGAAGAAACAGAGAAATTGTATTCTCAATTTGGAATTACTAAAAATTCTACCATATCTATGATAGAAAATATGAAACCAAACGAATTTCCACTTTTTTCAGATTTAAAACAATTGATTGTTGAAGAAAAGGAAGTTATCAAAAATAGCGAAAAATTGAAGATTATCGAACAATTAGATATTTTATTGGAACGTTTCTTGGTAGGTACAGATGCATTTTTATTTGATGACTATACAAATTTAAATTTAGAAAAAAGTGATTTAATTTGCTTTAATTTACAAGAATTACTTTTTAGTGAAAATAAAAGATTGATTAATACGCAAGTATTAAATGTATTAACTTTTTTAAATAATGCGATAGTAAAGAATAAAATTCTTAATGAAAGTGTAAAAGACAAAAAACACATTATTGTTGTAGTAGATGAATTTCATCTTTTTATAGATGAAGAAAATCCTGAGCTTCTCAAGAATTTTGGACAAATGGCAAGAAGACTTAGAAAATATTCTTCTTCATTTGTATGTGCAACTCAATCTATTAGAGATTTTATTGGCTCGGCAAATACTTTAAGACATGCAACTGCCATATTCAACAATTGCCAGTATCAACTGATAGGAATGCTAAAAGAAGATGATCTCTCAGCTTATATAGAACTATTTAAGCAAAATGCTTTAACTGATACCCAAAAAGAATTTTTGCTACGAGCTAAACAAGGTGAATTTTTATTAAATATTACAAATAAAAAAAGAGTTCGACTATGGGTGCGTGCCACTCAATTAGAACAACAACTGATGGGGGAAGATTAAATGAGAAAAGATACGAATTATAATGAAATAACACCAGAAAAAGGAAAAATTAAAAAGATTTTTAAAGAAATATATTTTGATGATTTCGAAGATCCATGTGAAGAATTTACAGAAGTACTATATGATTTTATTCCAGAAAATCTAGTTGAAAATGAATTAAAGAAACTAAAAGGAATAAAAAGTAAACATGGAAAATTTTATAGTGTAGAGAAGATTAAGAAAAAGTGAAATGAAAAAGATTTTAATTTTAGTTATTTCTACAATTTTGCCAATATTTGCATTTTTAATTGCTATCCTAGTTGCCGTGATGCTGGTTTTAGATTTTTTTGGAAGTAGCACGACGGATTGGTATGTAAAAGATAACATAGCTTATGCTTCAGATTATAAAAATGCTTTAAATGAAAATATTCAAAATGGTTATGTACCATTAGAGAGAATATTATATTTTTATTTATCCAGAGATGATTTGAATTTTAGTAAAATATATAGTGATAATTTAGATACGAGTCTTAAAAGAATGAAGCCGATTTCTCTTGTTTGCTCACAGGGAGAATATAAAAATTTTGCAATATGTAATGAATTAGAATTAAAGCATAGTAATCAAATTGATGAATATCAACAAAAAATTTTTAATAAACCAATAGATTTTTCAAAAATTGCTGTTACCTCATTTTTTATGGAGCAACGATATGTTTTTGGAGAATTTGATGTTCATCAAGCTTGGGATTTTGCTGCAGAGGCACAAACTGAAGTAATGTCCGTTTGTGATGGGGTCGTTGAAAAAGTTTCTTTTACATATCAAGAAAATGTTCCTGATACTGCAGGGGGTCTTGGAAATTATATTGTAATAAAATGCAATATGAACGAAGAGATATATAAGATTACTTATGGCCATTTATATCCTAATAGTAAGAAAGTAAATGTTGGTGATATTGTTTCAGGAAGTCAAGTTATCGGAAGTGTCGGAACAACAGGTTACAGCACAGGTAATCATCTTCATTATCAAGTTCAATTAGAAGATAACAGTTATGTAGATGGAATGAGTTTTATAGATTTTTCAGATGGAGCAGAATTACCACCGTACCATGAAGACTATTTACCTGGAACTGGACTAGATCCACTTTTTTAAAACAGAAGAAATGCTCGTCGTCATTTTTCGCATATTCTTTTTCCTCATGTGTCATGTTCAATCGTCATGTAAATATGAAACATGTAGATTTTACAAGAGTTTATGAAAGTATGTCGCCAAATTAAATCATAAAATCGTCATTTTTGCAAGTGCAAAAATGGACAAGACACCATGGAAAGCATAGATTTTTCTTGTGAAAAATCGCATTCATGGTGTCCAACATCTTATGCTCATTTAAATAAAAGATAGTTTGGCATATAGTTTTTAAAAAAAATGACGACAAAAAAATCAAAAAATTGATTGGGGGGATATGTATGTATATAAAACGTATTACTTTTAGAATACCAATAGATTTGTATACAAAAGTAAAGATATTAGCAAATCAAAATTGTATTAGTCTTAACAAACAGCTCATAGAGTTAGTTGCTTTTGGAATACGTGCATTTTTAGAAAAAGCCCAAGAAACAACTGTATTGAAAGATGAGGGTTTACAAAATGAATGAAGAAAAAATTAGGCGTAGAACGATTCGACTGTCGCCGTTTGTTGATGAAGAACTTAATGAAATTGCTAAAAAAAATAAAATGAGTGTAAATAAATTAATTGGGGAATTAATTGTATATCACATAAATGAATTAGATAAAATTAATAATGTGAGCAATGTAGCAGTTATTTTAAATAATTTAGACAATCTTCAAAAAGAAGTAGTAGATTTACAAAAAAAATGTAATTGGCTAAATATATTAGTAAGACAGATATTTGTGAATAGTGGTTTTGCCAGAAATCAAAATTTTAAAGAAGATGAGGTTTATCAAAATTTTGTAAGGAATTATTATAATGAGCGATACGAAAAGAAATTCGACTCCTAAAATTATTTTTACTTGTAGATATAGATTGGCTTTAACTAATCCTGATAATAAGGTTAGTAGTTCATTCCATGAAAAAAATATGATAAAAGACATTAAAAGAATGACTAATTATTATAGAGATCCAAAAAAAGAAATTGTAAGTATGATAGATTATTATAGGGGGAGTAAGCAGGATAAAATAGTGAATCTTGTTTTAGAAGACGGACATTATGCTACTGAAAATGAATTACAAAAATTTCAAATTCAAATGTCAAATGCAATTAAGAATTCTAACCTGTATAAGGGAGTGGTAAGTTTTGATTCAGATTGGCTTATAAAGGCCATTAATATTCGTGAGTTAGAAAAAATAATTGCTAAAGAAGTTATGCCGAAATTTTTGCGAAAATGTGGTTTTGTAGATATGAAAAAAATGCGTTATTGTTTTTCTTTTCATGGTAATACAAATCACATACATTTACACATGGCTTTTGTAGAAACTGCACCTAATCATATCAATAGAGATGGTAAGATATTATATCGTAGAAAAGGAAAAATAACTTCTGATGAAAAGAACTTTTTTAAGAATGAATTGTTAATATCAATAGAACGACATAAAGTTATGAGACCATTATTAATGGAAGTAAATCAAGAAATTGATGAGTTCAAAAAATATTTTGACGTTCAGGATAAAAATTTTATTCTTAAAAATATTTCTGATATTAAATTAGAAGAGAAAATTGTGAAATTAGGTTTCTTAGTTTCTGAATATCGTAAAGATAATAAATTTAAAAAAGTAAAATATGGTTCTATAAAAAACAACGCGATAGGTAAGGAAATAAAAAAAATAACGAAAGAAATCAAAGAAGAGTTATTTAGAAATAAGGATTCAGAATTGTATAAACAGCAATTAAATGTGCAAAATTCTTTAAATAAACTTACAGATTACTACAAAATTTTAAATAAGGAAAATCATATTGAAGAGAAAGTGAAAAATAATAAATTAGTGTTAGATAAACAAAAGTATATAGAAAGTTATGTGCTAAATGCAATTGTTAATCATGCGCTTTTCAGATGTAATCGTCTACAAAATATTGTAAAGACTAAAAATACAAAAGATTGCATTACTTTGGATGATTTGTTGCAAGAGCTTGCTTATGAAAAATCGAGAATATATAAAAACAAAAATTTAAAATTACTAATTTTACAAAATTATTTCAATACTTCTGTGAATACAAAAAAAGTATTTTTGAAACAGGAAGTTATTAATGCTGTAAAAAATTTGAACCGAGAAATTGATGAAAGTGCAAAAGAGTTTCATCAATTATTTGTTAATGATGATTATAAAAGATAATAAACGTAAAGGGGGAATATCATGGAAAAAGAAGATTTAATAAGATTTAAAGAGTTATCGGATAAGGCAAAAAGTTCATTATTGTATTATCTTGCTTTTAGAACATGTTATGATGTAGATCCAAATATGAGTGATGAATTTGTGTTACATATAAGTAAGCTAGCATATCAATGCTGGCTTGAAGATGAATATACAAAAAGTGGAATAGATGACTATGCCTCGCTTATTTCTGAGTTTGTATGTTCTAATCAATTAAGCCTTTCAGATTTAGAAAATATATCTATTTATGATATTGTTGATTGTGTAGTAAATGAAAAGGATTTTGATGAATTACTGCATTTTGATGTTAGTGAAATGAAATATTGTTTTACAACAAAGAATGATAATAAGGTGTTTCTTGACGAAGCAAAGCAATGTTGCTGTGAAATTGCTCCAAATGGAAAGTTAGTTTTTCGGAGTGCACCCATGATAAATTTTAGCTCTGATGTTTTTCAGTATTACTTAGCAGAAAATAATTTTAAAATGATTTCTATGTATATGCACTTATACATTAGAAAAAGGTTAAAAGAAAAAAACTTAAAAGAGTATTATAAGTCTGGAGTAAAGAACTATGAGAAGTATTGCAAGACTCACAATATTCTAAGTAGAGATATCACAGAAGCAACAGGTACAAACGAAGATATAGATTTGATGAGTGAAGATAAAATATATACTGATGAAAATAAGTTAAAAAAATTACAAAAAGAATTAAAAACAACTGATGATATACATGAACACTATTCATACGTAGCCTCATTAAATAATGGAACGGATTATTATTATGATTACGCAAATGAAGAATATGTGGGAATAGATAAAAATAATGTAACAAAAACTTTTGAAGACGAGCCTCTTTTTTTCTTAGGAGAATTATTGCCAAATAATAAATTTGTTTATGTTAAAAAAGAAGAGCTAGACAAATTATGGAATGCTCTAGATGAGGAATACGAAAAGTCCGTTAAGACATTGGATATATCTGATCGATTAGCCAAAGATAATGTGAACAAAATTTTAAGTAAAGTATTAAATTACATGGATATGAAAGAAATTAAAGAGCCTTTAAATTCGTCTATGGCATTGCATGTAAGAATAATAGATTGTTTAAATACAGAGCACAAAAAATATTTAATTTCCCAATCAGAACAATACCAAAAGTTAAAAAATATGGAGTTAGAAAAATGATAGAAATTATTTTATCTATTGTGATAATGGTTTTAATTTTGTTTCTTTTTTCAGCATTAAAAATATCTTCTATGTGTTCGCATGATGAAGAATTGGACAATATGCAAAAAATACTATTTGAATGGAGTGATAGAAATGAGCAATGAAGATACGAAAGAACAATTATATGATAGTATACGACCTAGAGAACGTTGGATTTTAGATTGCTGTTATTTTTATGATTACTCTATGGATCCAAAATTAATTCGAGCGATTTTTCTTCAATCTCAAGCTTGTTTTAATATTTCTGGATTATCACATAGCAAACAATTTTATGTGGACTTTATTGCTAGAAATGTAGTAAAATATAAAATACCTTTTTTAGAGCTTATGGAAATGGATTCTGAACAAATAGTAGATTGCGCTGTTAAAGGATACAGCTTTGAAGACATACTTGATTATGATTCAAATTTAGAATATGCTTTTACTACAAAAGATGATAAACGTGTTTATTTAAATGATGATGGCTTTTTTGTTAAAGATAATAACGGTGAAATTATTGAGAAACCAAATGGTATGGTGGATCCTGTTTATGATTTGTTTACATATTATCTAGGGGAAGACATGATAAAATCAATGTCCATGAGAACACATGCTAATATACGTTCTGTTTTAAAAGAAGAAATTTTTGGGGACGACTTTTTAGAAAAAGAATATGAAAATGGCATAAAAAATTATAGAAAATTTTGCAAAGAAAGAAATATTCTTAGTTATGATATAAATAAAGCTTTGTTTACGAAAAATGATATGGATATTTTTGAGGAAGATAAAATATACAGTCCTCAAAAGAAAGAGAATTTTTTAAAGGGCTTGCTACATGAATTAGGTGAAAATAAAGTAAATAAATATAAATACATAGCTTCGTTTACTAATAATGTAGATTACTATCGTGATTTAAGCAATGGGAAATATTTAGCTATAGATGCAAATAAAATTATGAAAGAATTTGATAATAATTCACTTTTTTTACTTAAGAATATTGGAAAGAATGAAGATTTTATTTTTTTAGAAAAAAGTGAAGCTGAAAAAATAGCAGATGAATTAAGTTTGGAAGTTTTTAAGGAAACTTCTTTTTGTGATACTCATTTAAGTGCCGTAAAAAGTTTTTTAAAAGCGGTTGATTATAAGGAATTAAAGGTTTTTGACAACATGGCTTATACATTATTAAAAAAAATGTGTTTACTGGAAGAAAATAAAATAAAAAAAGATAAAAAATCAACTAAAGAAAAAGAGCTATAAAAAGATCTAGAGGGGGGAAATATAATGGATTTTACTAGACTAAATAATGAATTTTTGAATATGCAAAAAAAATTAGAAGATAATGAAATATGTATAAAAAAATTAAAACTTTTTATAAAAAGTATAGATAAAGAAATCATAAAATTGGAAGCTAAAAGAAAAAATGAAAAAGATGTAGTACAAAATGCGATTTATTGTAGCATTATAGAAATCAAAAAAAATTATAGAAAGGAACTTGAGGAAATTTTGGGTATAGA
>CAMMLF010000017.1 GCA_946497585.1 uncultured Clostridium sp. | reverse complement strand
TGTCGCCTCCAAAATATAGAAAAATAATGAAACTTTATTAGGTTTCATTATTTTTTATTATCTTACTTTATTCGGTAATTTCAATACTTTCAGAGCTTTTTTGAAAATCTCAAAAAGTTATTATCTTTTATTATTTTTTATTAAGTAGCAAAATATCTGCATTAAAACTGCATTAAAAAAATTATAAACTGCATTAAAAAATTTTATATACTATTTATGTAATTGTTTTGTAAATAAAGGTGATAAATATTTATCTAGTATTATACTCTATTAATAGATTATGCTGAATTATGTCGGATAAATATTGACATGCTATATTACAATTTGATATACTTTTTTCAATCGTTTAATAAGCTCCTTCGGTTGGGTGCATAGATTAGTAATTGACTTCTTTGCATTTCAACTATTAGTTTATGCACCTAACTCTTCGCAGAATAGTTAGAGGCATAAAAAACAAAAGAAGGAGGTGGAATTATGGAAATACTCCTAGGGGTTATAGCCCTCATCTTCGCAATCTGCTGCTTGTTAGATAAGGCCAAAGACTTTATAAAACAGTTAAAATCTTCTGGTTCAGCTAAACTGAATGAAGGATTTGAAGCTAAATTGTCTATTGTGCCGATACATAAAAAAAGTGAAGATGTGCATAGCACAACCTCCACAAAAAACGACTAATGAGTAAGAGCTTCGGCTCTTATTCTTTTATATAATTTTAACAGTCTTCTTTTGCTTTTTCAACTACATTTCTGTAACTTTTTTGTAAAGATATTGTAACATTGAATTGAAATGATGTCAATACTATTTTATCACATTATATTAATTTTGTAAAGTTATGTATACTTGTTTAAAATTTATTAAAATACTAGCAAAAATTCCACGTCCAAGAATTTTCTCTGGTACTTTTTATTTGTCTTGATAGTTATCTACTTCTCTATTCATTAAAGCTTTTGATTCTAATACACTTGACATTCCCCTAAAAGTCTTTCCTATTTGAAGCTTTCCGTTTTCTGATAAAACATTAATTTCTGTTCCATCTTGTAATTTCCAACTTAAAGGAGATTTTCTTTCTATTCCTGTAGAGTATATAATATTGCCATTTTCATCTTTTGTCATAGGTGTTCTATTTGTTACTACTTTTTTCTCACCATCACTAACAGGAAGTTTTACTGGTTTTATATTACCTTTTCTATCTCTCATTACTAGCTGATATAGCTCTTTGCCATCTTCTTTATCTATCTGTTTTGTTAAGTATATATTTATATGTGCATTGGGGTCAATTCCTTGGCTCATCAATATTTTACTAACCATTTCTTGATTTTCTAATTTTGTAATTGCACTAGTATCATGTACATCCTGATAATATTTATTTATTTCTTCAACGGCATTATAATCTTCTGGTTTTCCTATTTCTTCTGGTTCTAAGTTATATCCTCTCAAGTCCCATGATTTTAAAGCAGGTTCTTTTGCTTGGATTTCTACTTGTCTGTCCGGATATTTCTCACAATCTTCTAAATATCTATCATAAAATTCTTCTGGTACAAACCAAAATATTTTCTTTTCCTCTCCTGTTAATTCGTTTATTTCTGATGTAGCAATTTTTCTCATTCTAGTTTTTTTAGGTACACATTCATGTCTTCCGAAGAAAATATTTTTGAAATGATATTTTGAAATTCTATCTATTTCTTTTTGAGATAGTCTAGACTTTAAATTGAAACTATCTGCATGTCTTACACAATCTCTATATATAATGCATCTTATTTCAAATGGCTTTCCTTTTCCGTTAGAATAGTCTTTTGTTGTACTGATTCCGATTTTTCATTTCTTCTCTAGCCTCATCTTCAGTAATACATGATAATTCTGAATCTGTAGTAAAGCTATCTAAAATGTTTAAATTATCTTTCCACTTAGCCGAATTTGTACCATGAATAAAGTAAGTCCAGCCGTTTGGTATGTTTATCGTTTGTTTTACCATAGTTCCCCTCCATATTAATCATACAAAAAATTTAAATTTATTTCAATATCTTTATTAAATTTAGAGCTTTTTACTTAAAAAACTACAAAACGCTCCGTTCAAAGTTGCCTTTCGGTTTCTCTGAGCGGAGCGCCCCCACGCATGTGGGCATGTTGCGCGCTGGTACTGTTTTTTTCTGTTTTACGATTTCATAATAGCTACCAAAACAGTTGCCACCAAAGCAATGACACCAATAATGTTTGCCACTGCAATGCCTGTGTTCAAGAACATGTCGCAAGCTATCCAAGCTGCTATCACAGCGGCTTCAACGATCAGAATAACAATGTCGAATATAACCGACTTTTTGTTATATTCTGAGCCCTCGTGAATGCCATGCTTGATATCAGCGAAGAGCCAAACTGTGCCATACAGCAACGTTATTGTCGTTGCTATAATCCTGACCAAGTTGAAAGGGAGTGCCATGAACATGACAACTTCGACTGCCAAAGTGGTCAATACGGCCAATCCGAGGATTCTCCAATTTTCATTGGAGAGCAGTTTTTCTTTTTTCACGTGATTTCTCCTCCCTACTCGGAGTATTCCAGCGCTTCAGCAAAACATGGTATCTTATATTATATCACAATTCTTGCATTTTTTCAACTTTATCATGTTTAAATTTCATCTTTATTAAATATTTTTATTGTTCCTGAATAGATTTTAGCAATTATACTAAAGTAATCCTCTACTCCTCTTTTTTTCACTTCTTTTTGTGCTTTAATTTCTATTTCTTCAATTATTTCATCTCCTATTTTGACTGTTACTGTTCCTATACGTGTATTTATATCAATTGGTGCTTCTATATATGATACTACATTTATCTCGATTGCTGGATTCATATCTGTTGCAACTTTTTTTATTTTTACTTCATCTAGTTTTAATTCTAGGCTATTTGCGGCTTTATTTACATATATCCTATTTTGATTTATTTGCTTCCATAATTCAAACTCTTGCTTGATTGCTTCTTCTACATTAAATATATAAAATCTTTTATATGCATACTCAATTAATTTCATAGTATCTTTTGCCCTATCTTTTCTTGTATCAGCTCCTAGTACTACTATTATTACATCCATATCTCCTCTTTTTACACTTGTGACTAAACATCTACCAGCATTATTTGTAAAACCCGTTTTTACTCCGTAAACACCTTCTACGTTTCCTAATAATTCATTTGTGTTATTTATTTGCATTGGATTTCCATTTATTGATATTATGGTTGTTTTTGTTTTTACTATTTTTGCAATTGTTTCATTTTTTAAAGCATAGTCTGTGATTTTTGCTAGTTCATATGCTGTAGTATAGTGCTCACTATTATCTAGTCCATGTGGTGATACAAAATGTGTATTTGTTAATCCTAAAACTTCTGCTTTTTGATTCATAAGGTTAGCAAACTCTTCTACACTTCCTGCCGTATGTATTGCAAGTGCTACTGCTGCATCATTTCCTGACCTTAGCATTAGACCATATAACAAGTCATTTACAGAAATTTTATCGTCTGTATGCAAACCCAATCTTGACCCACCTACACCAGCTGCTTTTGCAGTTACAGTAACAATATCTTCTAAATTACAATTTTCTACTATAATTACCGCACTCATGATTTTTGTGGTCGAAGCCATCGCAGTTTGCTTATTTTCATCCTTACCATATATACATCTGCCAGAAAGTCTATCATACACAGCATATCTTCTTGAATTTATTGTTGGCTTTGTGTCTGAACTTGCTGATGCTTCTATCTCATTCTTTTCATCTTCTTCTATTACTACTTCTTCTAACTCATTTGCGTCATCTGCCAAAACTGGAAAAGCCGATAAAGTAAATATTAAAATTATTATAAAAAAGATTTTTATTACTCTTTTTGTCATCTAATCATTCCTCCATTTGACTATTTGGGGCGTTTTCCCAAAACAGCAGAACAAAAGCGGGTTCCTTTAACTTTGTTCTACTTTTAAATTTACATCGCCCGCGTCTTTGTTCGCGCGCCAATTTTACAAATGTAAAATTGTGTGCAATGCTTTTATTGTATAGGAAAAACTTGATTTTTCCTATACAATAAAAAAATCACCTATAACATTTATATGTCATAGATGATTTTTTATTCTTAACTCAATGGTATATTTATACTATATGATACATAAGCATTTGAACTTAATCCTTCATTTGCCAAATCTTCATCATTTCCAAATACTCTTATTAAATTAAAACTCATTTCTGTTGGAGTTTTTCCGTCATCATAGTATTTATCAAATAACAAGAAGTAGTTTGTTGTTTGTCCCGGTGCTAATATAATAGGATTGTTTATTATATCTAATGCTGGTCTAGTTTGGTCTCCTAAATTAAGAGTTATTTCATTTGCCAAATTTCCATTTCCTATTACCAAATATCCATCTGTTTTATTTGATATTTCAACTGCATACTCTTCTCTTTGATAACTCATATTTTTGTCCATTATGCTTATTTTTACATATTGGTCTTCACCTGTTACATTACTGAAGGTGGTTTTTCCTATATAACCTTGATTAGATATTTTCATTACTCCGTTTTCTTCAATAAGAGCTATTTTTTCTTTATATGTTTCGTATCCACCAGTTGTTCCTGTTGAAAGTATATCGTCTAATATATTTATGTCATAAATATATACATCATTAACATTTGAATAATTTTGAATATTGTAAATTTTTTGACTTGTATAAACAGAGTCCACATATTCCATAAATTCTGATAAACTATCACTATACATATATTCTTGACAGTCAGTTGTAAGCATATCATATGCACTTTTGTATTGTTTACTATTGCAATAATTGAAGAATGTATCTATTGTATTGTTTACCTCTTCTATTACTGTTTCTGGCACACTTTCACCAGTATCCATAACAGGAGTGTCTGGTGTGTATGTGTTTGTGGCTATTATTTCTTCTGGTCTATTTTTTAGATAAGTGTTTATCATTATAACAATTATCCATACAATAGCTATTATTATAATATACTTCCAATACTTTTTCCAAAAGTCTCTTAAAGCTAGTAAAATTCTTGTTCCTGGTTTCACTATTCTTTTTTATAATGTATAAATTTTATACATTATAGGCTCCTTATACAAATTTGGGTTTTATAGCTTCCCATAAGCATTTTTATATTACCATTTACACTACACAAAATGTACTAATGTTTTTTACTATTGCTCATTAACCGCAAATGATATATAAAAATCATTAATATCATTTTCTGTAACAACTATTTGTTGCTCTGGTACTTCTGCATCTGTGGTACTATTTAGTACATCTCTTATTTTTACAGTAAGAATAAATATTGTTCCCTGTCTTTCAATATTTGTATATTCCACAACCATATGTGTAGGATAATTATTTTGTGCATATGTTGTAAAGTCTTCTACAGTTGGAAAATAATTTTGCTTAAATCCATCATATAACAAATCATATGCACTTTGGTAGTCTCCGCTTTCTATGTATGATATATATCTTCCAAAATATGTTTGCATACGTTGTGTTTCATTAAGTGTTGCCACTTTCTTATCCCTGTTTTGTTCTTCATCTTCACTTGATACAGTGTTGTAATTAGTATTTACATTTTGGTTTGTAGATTGAGTATTTTCGCTAATGTTATTTGCTTGTGATACTTCATTTACGCTATAAAAGTTATTTATAAATACTTGCAAATTTACAGCAATTAGTATTAATATTACAATTGCTAAAGCTATATAAATAAGCTTATTTTTTTCTTTCATTTTAAACACAGTCCTTTCTTTTTTTAATAAAAGGCACATATAGAAAAATAAGTTTTTTTCTATTTATTATTGCTTATATCTTGTTTTATAGCTCATCTGCACCAAATCTTATATTTGGCACAGTAGAAGAGCTGTTTGCAATATATACTTTTAGTTCAATTGTTCTTTGATTAGAAAATCTAAATGTTACGTAAAATGTTGTATATCCATTTTCGTTTTCATTTAATGTACTTAAATCAATATAACTATTTGTATAATTAACACTATTTGATGTTCCAACCATAAAAATTTGTGATGTTATATTTAGTAAGTCATCTGCAGAATATATGTGCATATTGTTAATTTGTGTAGTATTTGTATCATAAAGTTGTAATATTGCATTTGTGCTTTTTCTTGTTGTTAAATTGTATATTGTATCAAAATCACTATATATGAAGTTATAAAGATATTCTTCTAACTGTGATAGTCGTACATCTCCTGAATAGCTTTCTAGTATTGCACTCATACCCGTTGGAGAAATAGTATTTGTTTGCTCATTTCCAGTTTGAGTAGAGTTTGAAACTGTGTTTTGGTCTAAGTTTACTACATTTTGTGCTGAACCTGTTGTTTCATCATTTTGAGAGTTATTTTGAGTTGTCACTACGTTTTGATTAGCTGTACTTTCTTGATCCTCTGCATTTGTTTGGTTTCTAAAATTAAAGTATACCAATTGACCAATTAATAGTATTATTAAAATAATAATTATTCCAATTAAAATTTTTTTCATTATTCACCTTGTCCTATTGTTTCAAATATTCCTTCACTTGTTCCTTTATATGTAGGATACATATATGTTTCTATGTCTTCAACAATTGATTTGTCGATATTGTACATTATAATTCTCATATCATCTCCTGTAGCTGTACCTATTGTGCTACCTGCTGTTACTTCTTGTCCTGCTGATACACTTGCGTTTACTCCTGTTATTGTCATTTCCATATCTAATACAATATCTCTATCTACATCAAAGTAATCTGTCCCAAATTTAGTTTGTAATGCTTGTGCATTTCCATCACTTATAGATTTAAATTTAAGAGTAATTGTATTTCCATCTACGCTTACTACTGTAGCGTCTCCCGGTGCTATTATTGTATCTCCACTATTTACAGCTACACCATTTCTTAAGAATAATCCATATTGATTAACTTCTCTGTATATACCGGCTGTAACATCATCTACTG
Source organism: uncultured Clostridium sp. (assembly GCA_946497585.1). Taxonomy (GTDB): domain Bacteria; phylum Bacillota; class Clostridia; order TANB77; family CAG-508; genus CAG-793. Next base: position 10,681 of record CAMMLF010000017.1, on the reverse strand, counting down.
CTTCGTCGCCTTCTTCAGTATCGCTACCCACTCTTTCAACTGGCCATAAAAGTACCTGTGTAAGCGGTTTCATAAAATCTTCTCTTGAAAAATATTGTAATTCTATTACTAATTCTTTTAAAAGTCTATAAACTGTTTCTGATTCTAATGAATGCACATTTTCTAATATAGCAAATGCAGCATAAGCATCATTATAGCTTTTGTTACCATCTGCATCTTCTGTTGCAAATGTAACTTCTTGTTTATTTATTCCCATTTCTGTATTAGTTGTAGGATTTTCTACTCTATATTCAGTATTTTGGAAAATATATGTTGATTTTCCTTCATCAAATGCTTTTGCGTTTGCTATTTTTTGAGCTGTTAGTCTTGTTCCATCATATCTATAATATGTACCCGGAAAATTATATGTTTCTCCATCTACTGTAACAGTTCCACCTTTGAACAATGTTTTTATTGCCTCATTAGGTCCTGAAACTGATGGTTCTGCTAATTGATAGAAAACTCCGGTTGCATTAGTGTATGTTGTGTCTAATATTATGCTTGCTCCATTTAAGTTGCTTTCTGATAATGGACTGTTCTCATCTTCTGTAGTATATTGTACTTTCTTTTTTGCTCTTCCTGCTGTTCCATACTCATATTCTATATCATTGTAATACCAGTGTTTTGTTATACTTTCTATTCTAGGTAAGTATGTTGATGCTTCTGTAGAGCCTTCTTCTATTAAGTCTTTTAAATTTTCTAGTTGTTCAGTACTAATTCCCGCAAGTGCTGTATTATTTATTGCTGATTGTGCATTTGAAACTTCTGCACTATTATCTAAATCTACTACTGCAAGCCATCTATCTATTGTTATATTGGCTGTACTTGGAATTAAAATTTCTTCTTGCTGAGGTCCATAACCAACAATATATGTTGTTTCTGTAACATTTACCTCACTATATTTTTGCCCTAGTATTGTTTCTTCTATTTGAGATAAATTAAAGCCTCTTCTTTGAGAAATTTGTGTAATATCATATGGTGTTGTTATTTCAGAACCCTCTTGAGCATTTATGTAGTCTTCTCTTGCTGTATCCACTATACTGTTTGCTATTAATGCAAATGCTTCATCTAATTTACCTGCGTCTGCAAATCTATTTATTTGTTCATCAGTCATGTTGCACATTACTCGCAAATAAATTCTTTCAATATCTTCTTGTGATATTTCTGTACCATCTGCTGTTCTGTATATAACTTTAAATGTTGATTGTACTTCTTGAAGATCTATATTTACTTTTGTATTAAATGCTCCACTTGTTGCAAATTCATAAGCTAAGTCTGGCATCATTGTACCTAAGTGAAGTGATAAAAATAGTTCTAGTGGTTTTCCATATAATGATGTCCAGTTAGACATATCAAAATAATATGTAGTACGTGGTGCCAATGGTGATGAGGCAATTCCAGCTCTACTAGTTGTAAGTCTCATTAATTTGTTTTCTCTGTCAACAGAGATATCTATGCCTAGCATTCCCATTTGTTCTTGAAATTCTGTTGGAGTTTCTGCCCATGCACCTTCTTGTTCTCTTGTAATTCCTGTTATATTTATCATACCTTCTGAAAATGCTTGTACTTCTGAGTCTGGTACTGTTCCAGTTCCCAAAAGCCAGTCTAAAACTCCTAAAACTCCACCTGACCTAATTGCTCCTAGTACACTCCAGTCTGCTAATACATATGTGGCCTCACTCTGGGCAATATATGCTTGCAAATAATTTCTGTTATCTGACAAAGTAGATATTCCTGTTATTGTACCATTTGTAAATCCATCTAATGTTTCTGCATCTTGTCTATCATCATATTCATAACTTGCATCAGCAAATCCATATCCAACTACGTCATATCCCATATCTTGAAGTCTTTGTGCTAAAGCTATTTGATCTTCTTCTGTAACACTAGGTGTTACATTATCTCCTGAAAAATATCCAACTATTTCTCCCCACATTGTTTGACTAAATTCTTTTATATTTTCTATGTATGTACCCGGCAAAGTTATAAAAAATCCTATAACTCCCCAGCAAAATAAGAAGATAAGTATTGCTATTACTATTTGTATAATAATAGGATACTTTGTGATCAATTTCATTATAAATTTTACACGTTTTTGAGTTTTTTCTGCATCTTGAGCTTGATTTGTGTTTTGTTGTTTAGTTTGTTTGTCCGCTTTTCGTTGTTCTTTATCAGCTCCCGTAGTATTTATATTGTTATCGTCATTTTCAGCCACTTATCTTCTCACCTACCTTTTATGTTGATTTATATAAACTCTTCTTAATTCTTAGACTGCTTAAAGCTAAATATCTTTAAACAGTCTAAGAATTAATTATATATTTTCATCATCTTCTGGTTCATTATTATTATTAACATCTCCATCTGGAGAATTATAATTGTGGTTATTTCTTCTTCTGTTTATAACTTGATTTATTCTACCTGTAAATCTTTGTCTTAAGGTAGCTTCTCCTAAGTAACCTCCTTGTATACCAGCAACATTTTGTTCTACCTGTGTTACAGCATCATCTGCTGAAAGTCCTTGGTCTATATAACGGTCCATTTCTTTAAGTATAGCATCATAATATTCTTTTTCATAATCTTTTGCTTGAACATCACCATTTAACAAGTCTTTAGTATGCTCTCTTATCCAGTTGTTGTCATGTCCTGCATAAATATTTTGTCCATTTGCTCCTACTAAGTCATTGTATATTTTTGCAAAATTATGTATATGACCTTTTTCTGATTCATTTGATAATATATTTCCACTAATGCCCCAACCGGTTTGAGCACCAGTTATTGCATTTGATAAATTACCAGTTCCAAGTGAAGCTGCTCCTAGAGCTATTGCTAAAGGTAATTTTGCTGCTCCTTTTAATGCTGCCACGCCGGCTTTTTTTGCAATATTTCCAACAACTCCGCCAATAGTTCCTTTTTTGTTTCCAGTTTGTTGATTTGGCTGATTTGGCTGATTTTGTCTGTTGCTTGGTTCTGGAGTATTATTTTGTCGCTGATTTTCTTGTTGTCTATTATTTGCTGAATTGTCCATATAATTGTCTGAATCGTTTGCATAATCTTCCCAAGGATTGTCTGATGTAGCTGGCGGTTGTTGAGGTTGTTGTGGTTGTTGTGGCTGTCCACCTTGATTATTATTTTGTGAAGGTGTATTTCCAGCATATCCTTTAACCGCTGCTTTTGTTACTGCTGCTTTAGAAACAAGTCCTATAGCACTGCTTACCAATGCAGCTTGTGCAATAGTATTTGCAACACTCTTTCCTTCGAAGTGGAATATTTCTTTTATAATATCTTCTGCTTCGTACATAAAGAACACCATTATAATTGCAATAACAACAGAAGATAAATTGTTTGCTGAGATTGAATCTATTGCTGTTTTTACTAACGCTAAGTAGATTATACATTGAAATGGTTGTAGTAATATGTTATATACAAAGTTTTTAAACCATGTATTTAATGCTTGGGACTTTCCATCTCCCATTCTGTCCAGTGAATATGTAATGGTAATAATAGGCGCTATCATTATTAAGAATGCTATAGTAATCATACGTTTTACATATGTTGCAAAAAATACAAAACACATAATTGCAAGCATAAAATATAGTGCCATATATCCAACTTGCTCTGTAAATGAGAATACTGACGCCATAGCTTTGACCCAAAGGTCATCCATTATTGTGAGTGCATCTCCTGTACTTCCAGGATTAGCACCTGCTAAAATTGCTACTATTCCATCATTTATATTAATAATAAGTATCATAATATAATGTAATACGAATAGTAATACCAAACTTACAACCCAGTCTACAAGCATTCTTTTATATCTTGCTTTTTCTTCTGCAACTGAAGATATTGCCATTCTTATACCAACATAAAGTACCATTACTGCTAAAATTGCTGCTGATAAGTTTCTAATTGCAACATACCATACAGATACTTGGTCTCTAATGCTATTTATTACTAATGCATTTGATACACTTGAGTCTACATCTTGGAAAAAATTTACGCTAAGTAGAGGTATTTCATTAAATAATATCCTATCTAGTGGAAGTCCATGTACTAAACCATCTATTCCATCAATTGCTAGTCCTATAATTCTTAATAATAGCCAGCCAGCAAGCATTGGTATTAATTTAAGTACCCAAAACACTATACCTGCTAAACCATCTATTAAGTTACCAACAGTTGGGCCTTGGTCTGTGCTTGTGTCTTGGTCAGATGAGCCTATAACCTCATCAGAGTCAACTCCACCTAAACCTTGTTCTTCTACAATTTCATCAATTGCTTGTTGAAGCAAATCCAATTTTTCTTGATATGATAAACTGTCTTCATTATCTCCTACAAGTTCATTATATCTTGCAATAACACTTTCGGCTATTTGTGTTGCTTGCTGTGTATCACTTATGTTATATGTATTTTCCATATATGCAATGATATCATCTCGTACATTTTCTACATTAATTTCACCAACATCAGCATATGATACTATAGTATCAGCATTTTGTGCCAAATTTGTTCCTTCAAAAACTGTTGATATAGCTTGACTTAATGCATCTCTTCTTTTTTGTAGTTCATCGGTTGCTGTACTGCTTTGGTATGCTGAATTATATTCGTTAACTAATCTTTCATCTGCATTATCATATTGGTTAAAAAGAGCGTCTGTACTTGTTGCTGCTACATTTTGAGCTACTCCTAATGATTCCATATAATAGTTAATAAACATATCTCTAAAGAAATCCGTATCAACATCCAAGTCAACAGTTATAGCTTTTACACTATTTGGAATACAAGCCACTAGTAATAAAAATGTTAAAATAATAATTAGTACCTTTTTGGTTAGGTTATTTTTCATGTTTCACCCCTTTATTATAGGTTTTCTAAGAATCTATTTGCTTCCCTATAAGTTGTTTTTGCCTTCTTTTTGTATTGCTTAATTGTTCTATCTAATGTAAACAAATCTTTTGATACATCTGTAAATTTCTTCTCAACTCTTGTTTCAGATATACTTTCTTGTATTATTTGTATTACATCATCATTTGTGTATTTTACTTTATCTGGCTCTATTTCTTTGCCTTTTTCCGCTTCTTTAGCTCTTTTCTTTTCATTCATAAATATTACTTTTGATTTTGCTCTGCTACCTATAATATTTTTTGTAGCATTGTCTCCTGTAACATCTATTCCAAGCTTATCCGCTACTTCATCTATTATACCATTTATTGAAGAATTATCAATAGATTTTATGTGATTATCTTCTATATATTCTTTTATAATAGTATCTATAATTGTTCCACTAGCTTCTACTAAAATAATATTTTGCATTTTCTTAAATTCATCTATGTTGTCAGTTGGTATGCTAGTATCTCTTCTTAAGACTGCAAATTTATCTGTAATTTCATCTTCTTGATCACTAATTGATTGTAATAATGTCACTGCTGAATATTGCTTATCTCTTTTACTTGTGTATTTTTCTTGTTTATATTCTGCATCTGATTGTTTTATAATCTTGCCATCTTTGCCTTTCTTGTAATGTTTCTTTCCTGTTGTCTTCTTAAGAGTAAGAATACCTTTTGTCATCATAGCAGCTCCTGATGTTGTATTTACAACAGTTAGCGGTATTGCTAATATTACACTTCCTACTCCTACTAATGTATTTTTAACAAGCTTGAAGTTTGCTGTATATCTCTTCTTTCTGTTTGAATTTATTGCATTTTTTAAATGTCTTGCTTTTACTCCAACTGTTCCTTTTTTTCTTGATAGTCTTCTAATTTGTGCTTGATAATGAATAATATTTGCAATATTTCCTCTTACATCATCCAAACTTTTAGGACTTCCAGTAGTACTTGATGCAGATACTGCATTTTCTATTTTTCTATCTATACTATCTAAGAAGTTATTTACATTATCTTCTACTTCTTCAAAGCCTCTTGTTACTTCATTATATACTGTTTTGCCTGCTCCTGTTGCTGTTCTTCCTACACCTTTTGCAAATCCCCATGCTCCTTTAACTACTTGACCTGCAAATACTGCTCCTGCAAAATCTTCCATAATTTCTTTGTAGCCTTCTTGTTTTGCAGTATCTTTTGTTAATGAAGATCTCTTATCAAATTCAAATATATTTCTAAAAATTTCATCAGCACTTAGTATAAAGTTTAACATGATTAATGCAATAATATATCCTACAATAGAGTCAAATGCAAAGCTTATAGCTGAACTTATTAGTACAGTATATACTACTGCATGAACCGCTTGTATTAAAACATTAAATGTAAAGTCAAATAACCAACTGCTAAATGATGTTCCTTTTTTTCCAGTTGTAGCATCTATTGCATATTTTGCTCCTATAAATGGTGCAATAATAATTAAAATTACTATAGTGAAAAGCCTTTTTAAATATACCCACAAAAATCTAATTTTTATTATAAACAATGCTACATACATTATGGTTGCTGGTATTGCTACACCAAAAGCTATAGCATATGCTCTTGTTCTTATTGTTTCATATATTGTACCTTCAATTGCATCTTCTGCTGTCCAACCTATTGTGGCCATACGCGAATCTAGTGCATCTTGCAAAGTAGCTATTAAACTACTATTAAGATTTAGCACAACTATCATTATCATATGAATTACTAATACAATGACTATAGCTTGCACCCATCCAATTAACATTGTCTTATATTTTGCTTTAGCTTGTGGAATGGTAGAAATTGCCATTCTTATGCCTGCATAAATGATTATGACAGCCAAACTTACAATAGCCAAATTTCTAAAAGCAACATACCAAGTTGCAACACTGTTTCTTATAATGTCTACTGGGCTACCTGAATTTACTGTTTCTCCACCTGCTGTATCTGAAAAGAAGTTTACATCTAATATAGGAACTCTGTTAAAAATAATGTCCTCTATTGTAACTGTTGGAATTTCTTCTGTATTAGTAAGTAGTCCTCCTTCAGTGTCTGATGCTATATCTCTTCCTAAAAAAGTGTTAGATATAAAATTAGCTGTTTCTGTAACAACTTGTCCGCCATTACCAACACTATCATTAAAATTATGGTTTGTATTTCTATATAAATCTGTTTCTACTGTTCCACCAGCTGATCTTACTGCATTTGCAGTCTCGTTCATTGTGTTACTGCTTATTATGCCTTCTCCTGATGCATCAACCCCATCAATTGCTAAATATATACTTCCTGAAAAACTGCTTAGAGCAGAATTTGGGTGTGAACTGTTCATTTGGTTTACAAATTCTTGACTATAATTAAATCCAAAATTGTTTCCTTCTAAGAATTCTAGGCCATTTGTGCCATCACCATTAGCTGGAGCCCAAAGTGCTAATGCTTGTACACTATGAGAACCATTTTGAGTGTATAATGATGCAACTCTTCCACCCATACTATGTCCTACAAGTCCTATTTGTGAAGTGTTTATGCTATAATTGTTAATCATATAGTCTATTGCTGCATCTATATCTGCATACATATTTGTTAATGTGTATTGACTGTCATCTGCTGAGCTTGCTCCACAGCCCGGAAAATCTATTGTTATTGCTGCAATTCCATTTTTTGCAAGTGTTGAGCCTAAAGTTATAAAGTGATTATCATCACCATTTTTATTTCCTGTATAACCATGGCACATTACAACAAGTGGCATATCTTGTACATCTAATGTTCCTGCATCCGGCACCATTACAGTTGCTTGCACACTATATCCAGCACTTGATGTAAAAAATGTATTTGTTTGTCTTACTGTATAAGTTCTTGTTTCTGCAAGGTTTGTGTCGGTTGCATTAACTTTAAAATTCGAAAAAAGGATAATAAATACAAATACACAAATTAATATTTGTAAAATGTTTTTGCATATGTGTTTTTTCATATTTATCTCCTTTCTCGCTATTTTTTTATTTGCCAATCTTTTTTTATATTAGTTAGTACTTTTCTACTTATGTGTAAGTTTTTATATTTTTACTTATTAATTCAGTCCTGTTAGCATTGAATCTACAAAGTCCTCTAGCATTCCTGTAAATCCTAGTATTGGCATTTTTATAATAGATATTATCATTCCAGCTATGAAGTCCATAAATCCACTTATTCCATCAAATAGCCATCTAAATACATCTACCTCTTCACTTTCGTATATAACTGTTGGTGGCATTCCATCATATTGAAATAATTCTGCAATTTCATCCAAATCAACTTCATCAACATCCCAATTTCCGCCTTCTTCTGGAAGTTCTGCCCCATCTTCAATAGGTGTAAATGTTACTCCTTCGAAATTATATAAATGTGCTACAAAGTCCCAGGCATATGTATCATTAATACTTCTTATTCCTAGTCCGTCTGTACGCATGTCTAGAACTTGTCCATTACCTATATAAATAGCGACGTGCTGCTTTTCCCCTCTTTGCTTATATACTAAAACATCACCTTTTTTGGCTTGGGAAATATCATTTATTCTTTGAAAATATTGCGAACCTATTCCTGAAATATATTGTGCTGTATCATCTTCTGCATATCCGGCATTTTTTGTTGGGTCAACAAATATTGTAAATGCCGTATCACTTCCTATTCTTAAAAACCAGTGAAAAGCACAGCTTACCCATCCAACACAATCGAATTGATAAATTTCTGCATTTGCACCATTTATATATGTTTTTGCTCTACCTGCAACGCTATAGCTACATTGAGAACCATGCTGATTATAAAACCCAACTATTGCATTAACAAAACTATCCCTAAGCTGATCTTCTGTCATGCCCGATGCATCTGTTGTAGTAGCCGTTGTGCTTGATGCAAAAGTTACTTTAGGAGTGCATGTTAAACCTATTATAAGAATCATTAAAATGAAAGCTATTATTTTTTTAGTTACTTTTTTTAATAAGTTCATCTACTCCTCCTATAAATTTACAGATGTATTGTCATAATAAATTGTATTATTTTCTATTCTATCTATTTTAAAATTGCCTTGTCCTTCTACAATTTTTGTTCGGCTCAAATTTTCTGCATTATAAACATATATACCGTCATTTTGCACACCATATACAAAAGTTGTTTGATTATATGCAATGATATTTGTAAAATTACTTATTGCTAATGAAGAATCTATTTTTGTCTTATCTCTTGAATAAAACGAATAAGTTTCTCGGTTATTAATTACTGAGTAATCTTCTGTTACCAAGACATAAGCCTCATCATATGGATTCCTATTAAAATCATCTATTTCTTTTCTTTGCATTTCTTCACTAAATACCAAATTTGTATCTAATCTAGTATATACATTTGCTGGCATTTGCTTGTTTTGTTTTAAATCGTCCATTGTTATACTGTCTGTTATATATCCTTGAAAATTACTATATAATGTAATTCCATTTTTGCTTGAAGCTCCCATTGTAACTTCAAATCCTTGTAATGGATATACAATATTTACGTAATTATTGTATGTATAATGTGAAGCATAATTTGGATACAAATCTGTCAATCTATTTAAAAAGGTATTCATATCTCCTGTTTGATTAAGCTCTGTTACAAGCTCTCCAAATTTTTGGCTATCTTCTTCATCATATTTATCTGGTTGATATATTGAAATTTCATCTCCAGTAAAGAATATGTAAAAATATTCGCATTTGTATCCTATTATGCCATTATTATCATCTTCATATGTAGGTTTTCCAAGTATGTTTTCCACATTTTCTACACTTGTTGTGGATGTGATTTCACTTAATATTTGTCCGTTATAATTTTGCGTAAAAACTATATTGTATATTTCTGAACCTAATTTTCTTACTTTATAGCCTTCATCAAAATATATTTCATAATTATCTACTGTGCTTTCTCTTGTACCTAAATTTATATTATTGTAAATCCAATTATTATTAATTATATTTGCTAAGACTTGTGATGTAATAGTCATACTTGTTAAAGTTTCATTTGTATAATTATCTATTTGGTAGTTTGATTTTATGTGTTCCCAATATTTTGCGTCATCATTTATAGTATAAAGACTTACTTCATCATTATCATTAAATTGTATTTTTACAACAATATTTTTATCTGTGTCTATTAGTCTAAAGTTTTGACCTGTAAGCATTCCAGCGATATGGCTTATAACTATTTCATATAAATTTTGATTTGTTGTACCATCATCATTTATGCTAGGTCTACTAAAATTTATGTAAATATCCTTCTCATATCCATCTTCCGTAGAGTTTTCCATAGAAATATATTCATGTCCGTCATATTCTACTATTTCTCTTACAGAAGAAAAATCATCCAAAGAAGTTTTAGGTTTATTAGCATTTATAACTATTCTAGCAACAATTATAATTGCTAATACTAAAATTATTGCTACAATAATAATAATTCTTTTTTTCTTCAAATCAAATCCCAATCCTTTCTTTGCTTACGGAAACACGCAATGCAAGTTTTATAGCGTTTTTATCTTACCTAGTTTTTATTTAAAATGAAACACTTAGCTTTTCCAAGGCATTTTTATCTCTCGTAGTCCCTTTCCTCCTCTTAGCTTGAATGCATTTTTTACTATTCTTTCTGAGTAATCTAAAGCTATTATAAAAATAATGCCTATTAACGGTGCTTCGGTTGCAATTTCTCCTGCTGAATATATAAATATTAAATAAATTATAAGATGTATTGGTTGA
>CAMMLF010000016.1 GCA_946497585.1 uncultured Clostridium sp. | reverse complement strand
ACTTTTTGAATTATACATTTGAACAGAAGTTTCGACTATTTTATAATCTAAACTTCTTATTTTTTTATCATATTCATCCTTATCTTTTATACATCTTTCTAAATCTAATCTATTCATACTTGACCTTCATTTGTTTTTATTATGTATTTTTTACAAAATTTTTCGTTTCATTCGCATATTTTCATTTTTATTATATACTAACATATATTGTTTTTCAACAAATTTTATATTACATATTTATTACATTTTTGTATAATGGTAATATTCTAAAAAATTTGTTATTTTTTGCTGAATAAGAAAACTTAATTTTCCTTATTTAGAAAAAAAAGAAACATTAAAATTTTTAATGCTTCTTCTTTGTTTTTTCATTTTATTAAATAAATTGAATTCTTAATAGATAAAATATTTCATTAAGCTTTTGCCACTTTCTTAGCTTTTGAAGCAGTTTCTTTTTTTGCTGGCTTTTCTGTCTTAACAGCTTTTACTTGTGCTTCTGGATAAACGCTTATTTTCTTTTTATCTTTTCCCAATCTTTCAACTTTCATTATACCGGTAATTTTTGCATATAAAGTGTCATCGCTTCCGATTCCAACATTAGTTCCTGGATGCATTTTTGTTCCTCTTTGTCTGAATAAAATGTTTCCTGCATTTACTAATTGACCATCAGCTCTCTTTATACCAAGTCTTTTTGACTCACTATCTCTTCCGTTATCGGTACTACCTTGACCTTTATGATGTGCCATGTATTTTCACCTACCTTTACAACTCTAATTTTATTTCACATTTTAATGGCTAAGTTCTATGCCATTTACAAAATCTGTGTAAATCAATTTAAATTAGTTAATTTAAAATTATTCAGCTACTTTGATTGACTTTATTTCAACCTTAGTATATGGTTGTCTGTGACCTTGTGTTCTTCTGTAGTTTTTCTTAGCTTTATATTTGTAAACAATTATTTTCTTTCCTTTACCATGAGCTACTACAGTTCCTTCAACTTTACAACCTTTTACATAAGGAGTTCCAACTTTTACGTTTTTGTCATCAGATACAAGTACTACGTTATCAAATGTAACTTTTTTTCCTTCTTCTGTATCTAATTTTTCAAAGTAAACTACATCTCCTTCTGATACTTTGTATTGTTTTCCACAACTTTCTATTATTGCGTACATAGGGCTATTCGCACCTCCTCCGTTCTCATACTCGCTAAGCATAAATGCAAGGTATCTAGCAAACCGCTAGAATTTAGCTACCCGACTTAGGCGGTTTACAGATATATATTATACACTATGTTTTATATGTTTGTCAAGCAGTTTTTTTGTTTAACATACACATAAAACACTTCAAAATTACACAAATTCTTCCCAAACCAAATTTGCCAAATCCAATCCCTTTTTAGTTAATCTAATACTTATGCCATTTGATTCTATTAATCCTTCATCTGTCAGTTTAGTAATTTCTTTATTATACTTAAACATTGGTATTGTGCCAAACTTTTTTCTAAATTCACTAATGCTTACTCCTGTAATTTTTCTAAGTCCTAAAAGCATATATTCTTTCATCATTGCTTCTCGATCTTGCTTTTCTTCAACAATATAATTTTTGCTAAACTTTCCATTTTCTATATTTTCTATATATTTTTCTATACTTGGAATATTGGTATATCTTACTCCATTTTCATATGAACTTGCAGATACTCCAAATCCTTTGTATTCTTTTTGGCTCCAGCAATCTAAGTTGTGTTTGGCTCTAAAAAGTGGTTTTGCAAAGTTAGATATTTCATAATGTAAATAGCCGTTTTCTTCTAATTTTCTTTTTGTAAACCAATACATATATCTTTCTATTTCTTCATCAGGTAATTTTAATTCTCCCGACTCAATCTTTTTTTCTAGAGGAGTTCCCGGTTCAACAATAAGTGAATACACAGATATATGTGTTAATCTTAAATTTATTAATACATTTAGTGTTTCCTCGACATCATATATAGTTTGGTTCGGAAGTCCTATCATACAATCCGCATTTATGTTTGTAAAGCCTACTGTATTTGCTAGTTTAACAGTCTCTAAAAAATCCTCAAAATCATGTACTCTACCAATTAATTTTAATAATTTATCATTTGTGCTTTGAAGCCCAATACTTAATCTATTTATTCCCGCTTCATAATAGCAATTCAATTTTCTCTTATTTACTGTTCCTGGATTTACCTCTATTGTTATTTCTGCATTTGGATTTATTTCAAAATTAGACTTTAGCGTTTGTATTATTTCTTTAATATATTTTTCTTTAATATATGAAGGTGTTCCTCCACCAATATATATGGTTTTAACTAATACATTTTTATTTTCTTGTGCATATTTTTCAATTTCTTTTTTTACTGCATTTATGTATTTATCTATACAATCATCTTTTTGAGCAAATGAATTAAAATCACAATATAAGCATTTGCTTTTGCAAAATGGAATGTGAATGTAAATTCCTAATTCTTTCATTTAAGCATTTAACCTTTCTTAAAGTTATATAATCTAAATTTGTATTGTAACTAATCTTTATTAAGCTGTGAATGTACAAAATTACATATTTCTTTTAATTTCTTCTGCTTTTGCTTCAATCGCCTTCATCCTATGGTTTACACCCGATTTACTTATTGGCTTATCAAGCATTTTGCCAAGCTCAGTTAATGATGCTTCTGGATTTTTCATTCTTAACTCAGCAAGTTCCTTTTCACCTTCATTTAAGTCATTAAATTTATTATTCTTCTTAATTAATTTTATATCTTCAATCTGTTTTACTGCTGTTTGAATTATTTTATTTAGATTTGCAGTTTCGCAATTTACTATTCTATTTACATTGTTTCTAACATCTCTTATAACTCTATTTTCTTCAAATTTAAGTACACTTTTATTTGCACCAATAAAAGCTAAGAAATTTGATATTTCTTCTCCATCTTTTATATATACAATATAGTTTTTAGCTCTTTGCAATACCTTACTATTAATATTAAAATGATTTAATATATAATTTATTTTTTCTGCATTTTCTTCTGTTTGAAACACTATTTCTAGATGATATTTACTTTTAGGGTTTGAAATAGAGCCTGCTCCCATAAAGCTACCTCTCACTATTGCTTTAGCTTCTTCTACATCTGTAATTTCTTGATTTATTTCTATTTGCTTTTTAGTTGTAATGCAAAACTTATTTCCCTGCATTTCTATTTTAAAATCATCAAGCCCACTATTGCTTAAAAGTTTGCTAAATCTGTTTATATTGTATTCATTTTCAGTAGTAAATTTATTTGAATTTGCTGTTAACAAATAACCCTGTAATTCGTATTTTACAAGGTTTTTGTTTGATAAATTATTTAATTTGCTTAATTCTTCTTTTACTTTTCTAGAAAAAGATTCCATCTATTCCTCCCAGTTTTTTAACTATACTGTTTTTTATCTATTTTCATATTTAACCCAATGAACCTTCTCCAAGCCATATAATAATTAAATTTTATTTTGTAATCCATACCATTACTCTGTCATTGCCAGCATAATCTTTAATAATCTTTGAATTTTTAAACATTTCCGTTACAGCTTGTCCTTGGTCAAAACCAATTTCTAAAAATACTGCTCCACCGTTGTTTAAATAATCTGTAACTTCTTTGGCAATTATCCTATAAAAATCAAGCCCATCTTTTCCTCCATCTAAAGCTAGTTTTGGCTCGTTTTGTACTTGTTTTGAAAGCTTTAAAATTTCATTCGATTTTATATATGGTGGGTTAGATACTATAATGTCAAACTTTTCTTTTATATTCTCAAACATATTTGATTTTATAAATTCAATTTGTACATCATTTTTCTTTGAGTTAATTTTAGCCACTTTTAAAGCCTCTTCGCTTATATCTGACGCAAAAACTTGTACATTTGGTAAGTACTTTTTTAAGCTAATTGCTATTGCACCACTTCCTGTGCATAAATCAAGAATTTTTAAAGTAGCATCTTGCTCTGTTTTGTGACTTTCTTTTAAATTATTATTTTTATTATAGTCAAGTACAAATTTTATAGCATTTTCTACAAGCACTTCTGTGTCAGGCTGAGGTATTAGAACATTTTCGTTAACTTCAAAATTTAGTCCCATAAACTCTTGATGATGTGTTATATATTGAAGTGGATACCCATCATTTATTTTGTTTAGTGAATTTAATAGCTCTTGCTCGCATTCATTTGAAATATTTTTATTGCTATTAGCTATAATATATGAGTTGTCTTCCTTCAATATGTGTTTTAATAACACTTTTGCCTCAATATTATCTAAACTTTGTTTTGCTAATTCTAATGCTTCTTTAATTGTCATCTTGCGCCCTTTCATTAATTACACATTTTTTTATGTTAAAATTATGATTTAATGTATTTTTCCGTCGTAATGAAAATAGCTAAAATTATTCCACCCTAATAAATTTAACTAAATTTGTATTTTCTATATTTTTAATTAACTTGCCATCATAAATGCTTTCGCCACTCATACTATCTTCTAATGGAATATCTATATATACTGTTGCAACATATTTTTGGTTATAATTGTTGATTATTGTAATGGTAAAAGAAAGTGTACACTCCATTTGGCTAAGCAATATTCCGCCTTTTCTAAGCAAACTGCCATCATATGTTAATGGCGTGGAAATATCCGAAATTATAGTATCTTCTTCCATATTTGTATTTACATATTCTAGTGTTATAGGATTTTGACAATTGCTATAAATAACAGGTGTACTATAATCCGCATCTCCTGAATTAATAATATTAAATTCTAAAGAGTCATTAATTTTATTTTCTTCAGTATTTGTTAATTTTGCAAAGTCATTTACGTTTTTATAGTATAAACTAGGAGTTCCACTTTTTACATTATTAAATTTAATATTATCTATGGTTAATTCTTTAATTGTATTCTCATAAGTAACGCCTTCTTCTGACCTATTATTAATATATATTGCTATATCTGTAAATTGAAAAATATTCAAATCCCACACAGGCTTAGTTGTTTCATTACTTGTAGCATCAGCACTACTATATAAATAAATTCTATCTATGCTAAATACTGTTTTGGAATTTAGTCTAGTCAATCCATCTATATAGCTTGAAAATTCTTCATTTGCTTTATATATACTTATAATATTTACAATCGTTACAATGCATAAAATAAGCAACGCTATAGTTATGACTAATTTTGCTATAAATTTGTTTCTAACTCTAGTTTTTTCATCTACAATTAAAGATTTTTTCTTCATATGTTTAATCCTCCAAATATTTTATAACATAATGGGAAATTTTTTTCAATAGTTACACATTCACTTGCTAAATAATTACGGCTTAAGCGACAATATTCATTCTTTCGTTAAATGTTTTTCTAATATTAACTAAATTTCTATTGCTTTTTATACTAAAATATGATATTCTATAGATGGTTCATATATAATGTCAATCAAATATTTAAAAAAGTTAATAATCCCTGCGTAGTGCGTGTAGACTGGAATTTTAGAACCAACAAATTAGATTAAAGGGAGTCCGCCTTTGAATGTGGCGTGTATGCTTGCATTTTAAGTAAGAAACCCAGGAGCATTCAACAAGACACCCACCTGTGAAAACAGGCTCTTAAAATTTCTCTCATCTTACGGCTAATGTGGGGCATTTTTATTTTTAACATTTGCCTAATTGGGGATTATTTTTTCATTCAAAACACTATTAGATAACAATTTTTCTTTTTAATTCTTTATTTTTTATCTCACCTACGCCAATAAATTTATCTTTATCATATACTCTAACTAGTCCATCTTTTAAGTTAGTTCTTATTTTTACACCATTCATAAATTTACTTAATTCTTTGTCTTTCAATTTATATTCTGGCTCATTTTTTAGTGTTTTTTCAATAGATATTATCTTTCCTACATCATCTAATGTAAAATTTCCAACTCTAGTTCTTCGTAAGCTACTCATATATCCTACCGTGCCTAATTTTTCAGCTATATCTTCGCACAAAGTTCTAATGTATGTGCCTTTAGAACAGTGTACTTTAAATGTTATACTGTTTTCTTTTATTTCTATCAAGTTGATTTCAAAAATGTTAACTTTTCTTGGCTTTATTTCGATTTCTTCTCCGCTTCTCGCATATTCATAGAGCTTTTTCCCATTAACTTTTATTGCTGAATATTTTGGTGGAATTTGACTAATTTCTCCTTCAAATGACTTTAAGGTTTCTTTAACATTTTTTTCACTAAGGTCAGGAACTTTTTTAGTTTCGATAATTTTTCCTTCACTATCTCCAGTATCTCTTTTTTCGCCTAAGCTCAATGTTGCAACATATTCTTTATCATGGTTCATTAGATAATCTGACAATTTGGTAGCTTCTCCAACAAGTATAGTAAGAACTCCTGTTGCCATTGGATCTAATGTTCCTGTATGTCCCACTTTTTTTATGTTGTATTCTTTTCTTATTTTTCTAATTTCGTCAAATGATGTATTGCCTTTTGCTTTATCTACTACTATTACGCCATTCATTATTCTTTCTCCTGTTCTAAAACAAAAGCGGGCATCTTTAACTTCGTGCTACTTTTAAATTTACCTCGCCCGCGTCTTTGTTTGTGTGCCAATTTTACGAATGTAAAATTGTGTGCAAATACTTTCTTGAATAGTAAAAATCTAATTTTTACTATTCAAGAAATAAGTTTTGCAACTAGGCAAAACTTATTTATTATTCTTTATTAAAATTTCTTTTAAGCTATTTTTCAATTCTGGCAAACTTTCTTTAATTGTTGCCCATAAGACAGATAAGTCTACATTTTCATAATCATGTACTATCTTATTTCTCATACCTTTAATGCTTTTCCAAGGAATATTCTCATAGTCCTTTTGAGTTTCGTCTGATATTTCTTTTGCAAGTTCTCCAATTTGTGATACAGTAAATGCACACGCAGTAATAGTCTTTTTATCATCTAAAAATTTCATTGCATCTAAGCCTTCAATATATGTTTCAACATCATTAATATATGCAATTATTTTTTGAATTATTATTCTATCCTTACTCTTCATACAATACCACTCCTTCTTCTTTTATATTTTTATATATAGGACTATCTTCTCTTATTTCTGATATTTCTATAAGGTCTACATTTTTATCTAAATCTTCTGATAGCTCTTCTAAAAGTCCATAAAAGTTGATATTTATGAGTTTTCCTTGACTATCTACCACTATGTCAATATCGCTCTTAGGTGTTTGAATGTTTTTTGCATAAGAACCAAACAATATTGCTTTTTTTACCGCATATCTTTTTAATGTATTTTTAGTTTTTTTCTTAATTTCTTCAATTGTATATACTTTATCAGACATTTTACTACTATTCCTTTCATGTATAATATTTATAAAATTCATCTTTATTATTTAAAATTTTATCGATTAATATTATATCATACTTTTTATTTTAATTGAAGTTTAACTTCTTTTAGCAATTTTTCTTTTATTTGTTCTACTGTTCCTTGCATAGTTGCACCTGCTGCATGTACGTGACCACCGCCACCAAACATCAAGCATACATCTGAAACATTTACATAGTCATTAGACCTTGCTGAAACTCTCATTCCTTCGTCTATTTCACGTAAAAATATAGATACTTCTACTCCTTCTATATTTCTACCTTCATTAACTAAGCCTTCATTATCTCCATCTTCAGCATTTACTTTTTCTTCATCTTTTTTGGTTATGTATGAAAATGCAACTTTGCCATCTTCTAAGAATTCCATTCTTTGAAGTGCTATTTTTCTTAATTCGAAATTTCCTTTTGTATGTGTTGCAAATACTTTTTTGTAAATTTTTGAAATATTTACTCCTGAACCTAGAAGCTCTGCTGCTATTTCAAAAGTTTCTTTTGAGACTGCTGAGTATTGGAATCCACCTGTGTCTGTTATTATACCTGTCATTAGGCATGTTCCTATTTCTGGTGTTATTTCTATATTATAGTAATTAAATAGAACATATAATACTTGTGCGCATGCTGGAGAACCTAGTTCTACATAGTTTAAATCTCCATACATATCATTTGTGCTATGATGGTCTATAACAATTCTTGTTTTTGCATCTTCAAAATAGTTTGCCCATCCATTTAATAATTTAATTGTTGCGCAGTCTAAAGATATTGCTAAATCATAACTTTGCTTACTTGCTTCTTTTTTTACTTCATCTGCACATGGTAAAAAATTATAAATTCTAGGCATTTTTGGTATTACTACCTCTACATTTTTTCCTGCCTCTTTTAATGCAATATATACAGCTAAACTTGAGCCTATTGCATCTCCATCAGGATTGTTGTGTGTTAATATTACAATGTCATTTGCTTTTTTTATTTCCTTTAATATTTCATCTAAAGTTGACATAATTTAATATTATCTCCTTTTTAACTAATCTAAATTTAGTACAAATATTTTTAATAGCTCCAATATACATTCTGGAACATTTCAGCGAACGGTTGCAGTGCAAGCACTTTTGACTCTAACTGAGTATGACTGCAGAGTGGAGCGGGCAAGCTGGAGCGAGGTACTTTAGTAGCCGAAGCGACCCGCGCAGTGAAATGTGGAAGAATGTATATTGGAGTATTTAATATTAATTTTCACTTTTTAGTTTTTTTAAAATTGCATCAATCTTTTCCCCATATTCAATTGAATCGTCATATTCGAATACTAATTCTGGTGTAATTCTTAAATTTACTGTTTGTGCAACTCTACTTCTAATAAAACCTGCACTTTCTTTTAGTCCACTTAAAGTTTTACTTAAATTTTTAGGATTAAGAATACTTACATAAACTTTAGCATATTTAAGGTCAGGTGTTACCTTGACCTTAGTTACGCTAATCATACCAGTTACATCTGGATTTTTCAATTCATAATTTATAACTTGGCTTATTTCTTTTTTTAATTCTTCATTTACTCTACCAAGTCTATTTGTATTTTTAGCCATTGTATCTAACCTCTTTTTTTATTTGCCTTTTATATTAAATTTTATATAAAAGACAATTTATTGTTTTTTTGAGGCAATTATTATCTTTTTACCTCTTCTTGTACATAAGCTTCTATGATATCTCCTTCTTTTACATCATTGTAATCTTGAATTTGAATACCACATTCAAAGCCTTTTGAAACTTCTTTTGCATCATCTTTAAATCTCTTTAAAGATACTAATTTGCCATCATGTATAACAACGCCTTCTCTTATTACTCTTACTCCTGCATTTCTTTCTAGTTTTCCGTCTAATACAAAGCATCCGGCAATTGTTCCTACATTAGAAATTCTAAATGTTTGTCTTACTTCTGCATTACCAATATTCTTTTCAACATATACAGGTGCAAGCATTCCTTTCATTGCATCTTGTACATCTTCTATTGCTTGGTAAATTACAGAATATTGTTTTATTTCTACTCCATCTTTTTCTGCCAATTGTTTAGCTGCTCCTACTGGTCTTACATTAAATGCTATAATAATTGCATTTGCAGCTTTTGCAAGTTGTACATCAGATTCAGTAACACCACCAGCATTTGAATGAATAACTTTGACCTTAACTTCATCATTTGAAAGTTTTTCAAGTGATGATTTCATTGCTTCTGCAGTACCTTGTACATCTGTTTTTACAATTATGTTAAGCTGTTTCAAATCTTCACTTTCCATTTTTTCAAATAAGTTATCTAATGTTACTACATCATTATTTGCAATTGATTTTTCTCTTGAAGCTAGTTTTCTTTTTTCTATTAAGTGTTTAGCTGTTTTTTCATCTTTAACTTCATAGAATATATCTCCTGCTTCTGGTACTTCTGTTAGACCTGTTACTTCAACTGGTGTTGATGGGCCGGCTTCTTTTACTTTCTTGCCTTTGTCGTTTTTCATTGTTCTTATTCTACCAATTGCATTTCCAACTATTATTCTATCTCCAACATTTAATGTTCCTCTTTGTACAAGCATTGATGCAACTGGTCCTTGAGCTTTATCTAGTCTTGCTTCTATAACTGCACCTTTAGCTTGTTTATTAGGATTTGCTCTTAAGTTTAACATATCTGCTTCTAACAATACCATTTCTAGTAAATTGTCTATGTTAATATGTTTTAAAGCTGATATTGGAACATATATTGTGTCTCCGCCCCATTCTTCTGGAACTAAGTCATATTTCATAAGTTCTTGTTTTACTCTGTCTGGGTTTGCTCCTGGTAAATCTATTTTGTTAATAGCCACTATTATTGGAATATTTGCTGCTTTTGCATGGTTTATAGCTTCTACTGTTTGAGGCATAACACCATCATCTGCTGCTACAACTAATATTGCTATATCTGTAATTTGAGCACCTCTAGCACGCATACTTGTAAAAGCTTCATGTCCCGGTGTATCTAAGAATGTAATTTCTCTATCATTTATATTTACTTTGTATGCACCAATGTGTTGTGTAATTCCACCGGCTTCACCTTCTATTACATGAGTTTTTCTAATTGCATCTAGTAAAGATGTTTTTCCGTGGTCAACGTGTCCCATAACAACAACTACTGGTGGACGTGGTTTTAAGTCTTCTTCTTTGTCTTCAGAATCATCAAATAAAATGTCTTCGTCTTTAACTTCTTCTTTTTTATTTGCTGTTACTCCAAAGCTATCTGCTACTAAATATGCTGTATCGAAGTCAAGCGTTTGATTTATTGTTGCCATTATTCCTAAATCAAATAGTTTTTTAATAACCTCTGAGCTTGTTTTCTTTAAATCTGCCGCCAAGTCTTTAACTGTAATATTTTCAGGTATAGTTATTTCTTTTAAGTCAAAGATTTTTTGCTTATTTCTTTCTTCATCTTTTTTAGGCTTTCTTTTATTTCTTTTACCTCTTACTGTTGATAAATCATAGTAATCAAGCATTCCACCTTCTTGGTCTTCAAACATATTAGATAATTTATCAACTTGTTTTAAGTTTCTTAACTTATCCTCATTGAAATTATCTTCTTCGTCTGTTCTTCTATTTTTTCTCTTTTTATCATCTTGATTATTATATCTGTTGGCTTTTTGTTTATCTATTATTCTTGTACTGTAATCTCTTTGATTGCTCTTTTCTACAATTTCACTTGACATTATATCTTTAATATTTCTGTCAATGTTTTTGTTGTTCATAGGTCTTTTGAAATTATTGCTTGAGTTGTTATTATTATTTCTGAAATTGTTGTTTCCGAAGTTATTATTTCCATTTCTATTGTTTCTATTAAATCCACGCTCATTATTGTTTTGACGATTATTGTAACCATTGTTGTGTGAGCCATTATATCCTGCATTTCCGCGATTGTTATGAGCTCCATATCCGCCTTGCTTGCTATCATTATTACGAGTTTTGTTGTCATAGTTATTTTTGCCAAAGTTTTTATTGAAAGTAGTTTTTGCTTCTTGGTTTGGCTTAGAAATTATTTCTTCTTTTTGCTTAGATACCTGTTTTTTTTCTTGAACAATTTTTGGCTCTTCTTTTACAGTTGTTTTTGCCATAGGTTTAGCCTCAACCTCTTTTGGTTTAACTTCTTCTTTATTTGTAGTTTCTCCCTTTTCTTTAACTTCAACCTTTTTTTCTTCCTTTTTAGGTTTAATCCCAAAAAGTTCACTAACAGTCATAGGTTTTGTTGGCTTTTCTCTGTATACTATATTATAATCTTTGTTTCTTTTTTGAGTAAAACCTAAATCTGCTGTTTTTCTTTTAGCCTCTTCGATTTTTTTCTTTTCTTTTTCTGCGTCTTCGTCACTAACTATAACTTCTCTTCTAATAATAACTTGACCTGTAGTTTTTACTTCTGCCTTTTTGTCTTCACCTTTAACATTTTCTCTTATTTTATTTGCATCTTTTTCTTCAATTGCATTTAAGTGACTTGTAACTTTTAGTCCTAACTTATTTGCTATTTCTATTAATTCTTTGTTCCCTATTTTTAATTCTTTTGCTAATTCATGTATTTTTATTTTACCCAATCAAATCACCCCCTGCAATATTTTTGTTATATTTATTTACGTTAACTTTTTTCAACATTACACCTCTTATATTCTCTTAATTAACATTTTATGACTTTTTTATAAAATTATTCCTTTAAGCCTAAATTAGACCTTTTACAATTTTATTCTTCTGAAGTAACTTCTGCTTCATCATTTTCTTCTGCCATTTTTTCTTCAAGTATTTTTCTAAATTGAGACTCACTCTTAATATCTATTTTCCAATTTGTTAATTTTGCAGCAAGTTTTGCGTTTTGACCACCCTTGCCTATAGCTAAAGATAGTTGGTCATCTGGAACTATGACTTGTGCAAATTTTTCATCTTCTTTTATATCTACAGCTAGTACTTTTGCTGGAAGTAAAGCTGCTGAAATATATATTGATGGATCCTCGTTCCATTCTATAACGTCTATTTTTTCACCATTTAATTCATTTATGATATTTTGAATACGTATACCCTTTTGTCCAACACAGGAACCAACTGGGTCTATGTTAGGATTTGGCGAATAAACAGCAACTTTGCTACGAGAACCTGCATCTCTTGAAATGCTTTTTAGTTCAATTACACCTTCATATATTTCAGGAATTTCTATTTCAAATAATTTTCTTACAAATTCTGTGCTTGCTCTTGAAAGAATTATTTGAGTAGAACCCTTAGCTCCTTTTTCTACACTAATTATGCAAGCTCTTATTTTATCATTAACATGATATTTTTCTGTAGGAATTTGTTCTTTTTTAGGCATAATTCCTTCAATTCTGCCCAAGTCCATTATAACTGCTCCACCATCTGCTTTTTGAACTAAGCCTGTTATAATTTCTCCCTTTTTATCTGCAAATTCTGTAAATATAACATCTCTTGAAGCTTCTCTAAGTTTTTGAGTTATGACTTGTCTAGCAGTTTGAGCAGCGATTCTTCCGAAATCTTTAGGCATAAGTTCAAAATTAACTACGTCTCCAACATTATAGTTTGAGTTAATTTTTTGAGCATCTGCTAAACTTATTTCTTTTTTGTCATCTGTTACTTCTTCTACAACATCTTTTTGTTGATAAACATGCATTTGACCATCATTTTTGTCTAATTCTATTTTTACATTTTCGTCATTACAGTCAAAATTCTTTTTGTATGCTATAACTAAGGCTGATTCAATTGACTCCATTAGAAAATCTTTTTTTATACCATTTTCCTTTTCTAACTCATCCATTGCTTGAATAAGTTCTGTTGTATCAATTCCTTTGTTTACTACTTTTGTAACCTTCTTCTTCATTTTTTAACATTCCTCCCAATTATATATAGTTTTTGCACTTGTAATATTTGATTTTTCTATTTTAATATCATCTATGACTATATTGTTTTCATTGTATTCCTTAAGTATACCTGTGACGGTTTTGTTATTGTTTATGCTGTTATATAAATGCACTTCTATTTTTTTATTTATATTATCTAAAAATTGTTCATCACGTCTAAGATTGCGTTCTAGTCCGGGTGACGATATTTCTAAATAATATTGTGCTTTTATGTAGTCTTTTTCATCTAGAATATCGTTTACACTATTATTTACTTTTTCGCAATCATTTAAGTCTATGCCTTTATCACTATCAATGAATATTTTTAAATAATTGTCTTTACCTTCTTTTTGATAAATTACATCATAGACCTTGTAGCCTAAATTTTCTATAATAGGCTTAACTAAGTCCTCTATCTTTTTTTCTAGACTTGTCATGGTTTATTCCTCCTGACTTTTGGATAATAGCAAATGTGTTTTTTTAAGTTTTAAAAATTAGACTATGTTTGTTTAATATGCTAGTTACGTAATGAAAGAGTGGATTTGCTCCACTCTTTCTGCTCTCGTCTTATGATAAATTAATTATATAGCTTTTTTTGGTAAAAGTCAAGGTTTTATTAAAAATTTTCCAATTTCGTGCTACTTTCAATTTACCTTATCGTTTTTTCATTAATAAAAATTTTGTAATTTTTTAAAAATTGTATTGACTTTTATTTTAATATATTGTACAATAATTATTGTCATCGGAAATGCAGGTGTAGTTCAATGGTAGAATTCCAGCCTTCCAAGCTGGCTATACGGGTTCGATTCCCGTTACCTGCTCCACATTTTAGACCATATGCACCCTTGCATATGGTCTTATTTTAAACTATATACATTTATTTATAGTTATGCTACAATAAAAATGGTTTATGGATAGCCTAATAAAAGTCCAAATATATTATAGAGGTTTAAATGATGAATAGCAAAGACAGAGCATATTTAAGAAGTTTAGCAAATACTATAGAGCCAATTCTTCAAATTGGAAAATCTGGTATTAATAATAATTTAATAAAGCAAGTTAATGATGCACTCGAAGCACGTGAACTTATCAAAATTACTGTTTTGGAAACAGCTCCAGAAGATGCAAATGATGTGGCAATAGAACTTTCTAATAGCACAAATAGTATTGTAGTCCAAGTGTTGGGTAGAAAAATTACACTCTATAGGAAAAGAAAGAAAGATTCAAAAATTGGAATTAATGCCTAATTTTGATACATTTTATCGAAATTTAATATAATATTGAAAATTTTATCAAACTAATAATGATAACATAGAAAGGCTTTAGTATGGGAGATTATAATTTGTTATTCCAAGCTATTTTTACGCCTAGGAATATTATTATATATTTAATAGTAATAAACCTATTGGCTTTTTTTATAATGTGGTGGGATAAGCACGAAGCAAAACTTGGTGATTGGAGAGTTAGTGAAAAATTTTTATTTTTACTTGTACTACTTGGCGGTGGTGTTGGTGGTATAGTTGGTATGTATACTTTTAGACACAAAACGCAAAAGTGGTATTTTAAATATGGATTTCCAGCTATACTTATAATAGAAATTATTGTATTTTTGTATTTTCTAATTAAAGAACAAAAGCGGGCTCCTTTAACTTTGTTCTACTTTTAAATTTACATCGCCCGCGTCTTTGTTCGTGCGCCAATTTTACAAATGTAAAATTGTGTGCAATTTTTTACTTCTTACCCGTTTTTCTCTAAAAGTTTTTTGTCACTTTCGTCTAAATTTTCAAGGGAATACTTTAATAGAGCAATTACTGTTCTGTTAAAAGATAAGTTTTTGTTATCTGCTAATTTTTGTACATCTTCAATTACATTGTCAGGAAGACGTAAAGTTTTACTTATACCGCTGTGATTTTCTGGTATTTTTAATTTATTCATATTTTATATCCTCCTCCCTTATGATGCTATTTTACACGGAAAAATTATCCATGTATGCACCTATTTAAGAGTGCGATACAAAACAGAGGGTATATACATTATACAATAAAATTAGCCGTGTGGAAAACCACACGACCAGTGTTTACATTTTTGAGGTAACTAACGTCTAAGTTTTAATGCGTAAAGCAAGTTCCTCCTTTTTGTTCAAAGAAGGCATCCAAAACAATATCCGAGATATCGTTCAGATTTTCAAAAACCTTGCTTGAGTACCACTCTGAGACTACTCTTTGCTTGAACTCTTCAGATGCAGTGCTATCTTTACTTGTTTTTTTCATCAAGTAAAAGAAAATTACTTTATCCATAATTGACTCTGCTTCACAGATGAAGGATTCTATTTCTGCTTCTGTAAATCCAAAATCTCTAAGACTAAGCATGGTATCAGCTACTTTATCAATAAAAGCTTTTACTTCTACGTTCCACTCGCCTCTTTTTTTAATATCCTCTGTTTTTACACCAAGCATTTCACTCGATGTAATAACAATATTATATAACTGCTGATTATCCATTGCAAACACCTCCAAAAAATCAGCTAAATAAAATTATAGCAAATTAATTGCATTATGTCAATTTACAGTTGTTTTTTGATTTAACTTAAATTATAATAGTAAGTAACCTCAACAGTTATAAATTTAGATTGATATAATTAGGTTTAAAAAACATAAAGGACTATATTTAAGAGCAATGAAAACACTTATTATTGAATCAAAATATAATAATAAAAATTTAATTACATATTTGACTAGTATTTTTCCTTCTTTAAAGACTAGTTCTATTTATAAAGCTTTAAGAAAAAAAGATATAAAATTAAATGGTAAAAGAATTAGTCAAAATGTAACTTTGCAATCAGGTGACAAAATAGATGTCTACATTGTAGATAGTGAACTTTACGGTGTTAATCTCCAAGATATAAAAACCGTTTATGAAGATGAAAATATAATAGTTTTTAATAAACCAATTAATTTAGAAGTTGTAGGTGATTTTTCGCTTACATCAATCAAGAAAAATAATTATAAATTTATAGAACCTTGTCATAGGATTGATAGAAATACTACAGGTTTAGTTTTATTTGCCAAAAATCAAGAAAGTTTAGATGTTTTACTTGACAAATTTAAAAATAAAGAAATTGAAAAACATTATATTTGTCTTTGTTATGGAATTCCTTTGCGAAAATCAGATAATATGGAAGCCTATTTGTTTAAAGATAGCAAAAAATCTGTTGTATATATTTCAGATGAATTCAAAAAGGGTTATTCTAAAATTTTGACTTCATATCAGGTTATAAACACTAATAAAAGCAAAAAGATAAGTTTGCTAAATGTTACTTTACATACTGGCAAAACTCATCAAATTAGAGCCCACTTAGCCCATATTGGTTTACCTATTTTAGGTGATGGCAAATATGGTTCATATGAAATAAATAAAAAATTTGGAGTACACTCGCAACTTTTATGCAGTTATAGCTTAAAGTTTAATTTTAGTGATAATTGTGGACCTTTAAATTATTTAAATGGTAAAGAAATTAGACTGGGAGATATTCCCTTTACTCAATATTTGTAAAATTATTAAACAGTTGGGTTACTATTACAAGAAAGGGATGAAATTTATTATGTCAAGTTTTGTTATTAAATTAATTGCAATAGTCACAATGCTTTGTGACCATTCAGGTGATGTCATACTTGGCCATTTTAGCATATTAAATGTTATAGGTAGGATAGCTTTTCCTCTATTTTGTTTTCAAATAGTTATTGGGTACAAGCATACCAAAAATGTAAAGAAATATTTATCAAGGCTTTTCATATTTGGTCTTATTTCTCAAATACCTTTTAGTTTATTTACATATTCATATCTGGGCAGATTAGATTTATTAAATGTATATTTTACGTTAGCCTTAGGTCTTTTAGCAGTTTATATTTTGGATACCTTTCCAAAAAAATATAAAATTATTGCTATTGGTTTAGACATTATCCTAATGGTAATAGCAGAGCTTGCTCAGACTGATTATGGCTGGTTTGGGGTTTGCTTAATTATTTGCATCTACTTGTTTTACAATGATAAAAATGCTACTCAAAAGACAGATGCAATTGTTATAAGCTCTGGTTCTAATAATATTGCATCTGATACAATATCTTCAAAAAATGTTTCCCCTCAAGCAATACGTCAAAAATCTGAAAATGCCATAACATATTTTAATAACAATATATTATTTACAATAGTATTATTTGCTTTAATTTTAATAAAATTTAGTAACTATTTTTCAATGGGCTCTTATTATACTTATTTAGGACTTGTGCAAATAATTGGAACATTCTTTCCTATTATATTTATGCTATTATATAATGGAAAAAAAGGTCCAAGCATGAAATATGCTTTTTACGTTTTTTA
>CAMMLF010000015.1 GCA_946497585.1 uncultured Clostridium sp. | reverse complement strand
ATGACATCGTTTAATAGTGGAAAATTTTTAATATTACTTGGTATATTTTCCATCCTGCTCCTTTCTATTATAGCAAAATAGAAGTCAAAATGCAACGATTTTTCGAAAGTAGTTTATTTTGCTACAATTATTTATTTTTATAGTTTTATAGGAAAAATATTAAGATTTAATTTAATAATGCATTACTTACAATTTGCTTTTGAATGTTAATTTTTGAAAATAAGCTTATTGATTAACAATATTCGTGTTTTAAATTGTATGATGCTATTTTATATTATCTTCCAGTTTATGTCAATATATATTTAAAATTTTATGCAAAAAACTTTTCGACAAAATTCGACATGTAAAAAAAAAAAAACAGGCATACTGTTACAAAATAACTGTACACCTGCCCCATTTCTTCATATTTTTTTAATTTTAATAAATTCAACCTTTTTATTCAACTCTATTTTTAATAAATAGAGTTACTTGTAATAAAAAATTATAATTAATACATAAATTGTAATAAAAACTAGCAAATCATTTAACTTGATTTTGCTTTATTTGCTCCCTGACATTTTATATATTAATATGAAGAAAATGGTATAGGCTGTTAGAGTCTTTTCTCATTTATCTTGCTGAATAAATTTGCAAGCACCTATTTATTATAAGTCTATTTCAAATTCTATTGAATTCAATTTGGAAATTTCAAAGTCTGTATCTTGAATTTTCTTTTCAAGTTCTTCATATTCCTTTTCGATTTTGTCAATGTCATAATTAATTGTTTTGCTTTCAAAATATGAGTTGTTTACTTCTGTAATTCTCTTTTTTATGCTTCTTTGAGAAAGTAAAAAATTGTATAGATTTTTCATCTTTCTTAAGTTAGTATTATCTACTAATGCCTCTTGAATTGTTCTGCCATCTGGCAATTTGTATGAATTATTTTTTTCATATATTATAGATTTAATTTTTGTTATTTTTTTCTGTGTTTCTTTGTATTCTTTAAACTCTTTTGTAAAAGTGTCTTTATAATCTTCTATTATATTAACTGTACCATCAAGCTCTTGTGTAGATGTGTTATATGCATGTTCTCTCAATTCATATGCATAAGAAGAAAATTTTCTTTCTTCTTCAACAAGGATACTCATTAAATTAGATAAATTTGTTTTCATAAATAATCACTCCATTCATATAAATTTTTATTGTTTGGTATATTTTCGTTTTGCTCTTTTCTATTATATCAAAAACAGAAGTTGAAACGCAACGATTTTTCGAAATTAATTTATTCTATTTGATAAATAGATGTATAAAATTTACAAATTTAGTTAATAATATAAATGAATTTCAAACAGAAATGGAGGTGCCTCATATGGGTAAGAAAGATTGTAAAAAAGATAAAAAGAATTCATCTAAAAACTGTCCAAAAGGAAATGAACAAAATAATATGAAAAAACAAGATGAAGAAAAATAGTTTTAAATAAAAGACGACAATTAGAAAGGGGCTAAAAAGTAGCCCCTTAAAAAAATTGTCAGTTGTCAGTTGGGACGGTTCTATTTGACATGATATTGTGTCAAATAGAACCGTCCCAACTGACATAATTACAATATTTCAAGTTGCTCCATTGCAAGCTTATATTTCATATAAAAAATCTCTTTGTCCTCTAAGCCAACACTTCTTTGCAATTCTTCCAAAAGTGTATAGGACTTTTCTAAAGTAGACTTTTCAGTATCGCTTATTTCTTCCATTTGCATATTTTTAGATAGTGTATTTATTGCATTTGTTACGTTTGTGTTCATCTCTCCCCAATTTTCGCTATTTGCTGATACATAACTACTAAGTACATATGCTTTTGTGTTGTATACATTTAATTTGGTTTCATCACTTGAAAAATATGATAAATATTTTGGCAAAAGTGTATATAAGTTATATAAATTTATAAGTGCACTATTCTTATCTTGTACTTTAACTGCCTGTGCTACTCCATCAAGTGTTGTGCTAAAGCTAGAAATATCACTTTCTCCAACATTTAGAGCCTTCATATCTATACTAATTGTTGGCCATGCAGTATACAAAGTTTCTACTCCATAAGAGATTTCATCCCAAGGAATATCATCATAATTTGAATTTAATAGTGAGTCTACTTGTGCCAATCTTGATGTTCTAGCTTCACTTTGATTTGAGCTTTCTGACGCATTGCTATTGCCTCCAGA
Source organism: uncultured Clostridium sp. (assembly GCA_946497585.1). Classification (GTDB taxonomy): domain Bacteria; phylum Bacillota; class Clostridia; order TANB77; family CAG-508; genus CAG-793. The sequence continues at coordinate 16,288 of CAMMLF010000015.1, read as the reverse complement.
ACTACCTCCGCTTTGATCACTGCTTTGTTCATTTCCACCGATTTTGTTCACTTCCGCTACTGCTTTGACCGACATTTTCAGTCGTCTGTGAACCATTTCCTGCACTTTCACTATTATTTGATGAATTATTTTGTTGTTCACTTTCATTAACTTCTTTTATTGTCACCTGATACCTTGAATATGAAATATTATTAAGATTGTTCATAAGTTGAATAATAGATGAGTCTAAATATGTTATTTCACCCTCTGCTTTTTCGGTAAGTATAGCATATTCTTCTCCCTCTTTACTTCCCCAAAATCTAATATATATTAATATTGCTAATAAAATCACAAAAATAATCATTAAAGTTATTAGCAAATATTTACTAATTTGATTTTTCATAAAAACACCTCGCTACTAGTATTTGCGCGAGGTTTAGAATTTATTCATTAAATTTAATTATAAATGTTGATCTTAGATTTTTATTCCATTTCAAATTTTATTGCTCTTGTCATTAATTTATTTACTGCATCTTGTGGCTTTAAGTTATTATATAAAACATCATATGCTGCATTTACTATTGGCATTTCTACATCATATTTTTCAGCTAATTTTTTTGCAACTTCAATATTTTCAACACTTTCAATTGTCATGCCTATTTCTTTTTTAGCCTCTTCAATAGTTTTGCCTTTTCCTATTAATCTTCCTGCTCTTCTATTTCTGCTTTCATCACTTGAACAAGTAAGTATTAAATCTCCTAATCCTGAAAGTCCAAAAAATGTGTTTTTGTCAGCTCCCATTTTTTCGCCAAGTCTTGTTATTTCTGCCAAGCCTCTTGTTATAAGTGCTGCTTCAGCATTTGTTCCAAAATTAAGTTCAGCACAAATTCCAGCACAAAATGCAATTATATTTTTTAAAGCTCCTCCAACTTCTACTCCTACAACATCTCTTGATTTATATATTCTCATATATTCATTCATAAGTAAGCTTGATACTTCATCTAAAACATCATCATGTTTTGATGCTAAAATAATAGCTGTTGGAATATGTTTTACAACTTCTGTTGCATAACTTGGACCCGAAAATGCTGCTATTTTTGCAGTAGGTAATTCTTCTAACATTACCTCATCCAAAGTTTTTAATGTTGCATTTTCCAATCCTTTTGAACAAATTACAATTGGTTTATCTTTAACATAGTCTTTATACTGTTTAAATACATTTCTTGTTACTTTTGATGGTGTAACATGAAATATATAATCTGCGTCTTTTACAACTTCTACAACATCATTTGAGCAATATATTTTTTCATCCAAAACCATGTCTGGAATAAACATACATTTTCTCTCATTATTTATTAAATTTTTCTCCTCTTCTGTAAAAGACCATACTTTAACGGCGTCTCCCATTTCTGCTAAGTGGTTAGCTAACGCCATTCCCCAGCTACCGCTACCTACTACTGCAACATTCTTATTCATTTGCGTTCCTCCTAAAAATAATTTATATTTACTAAATTTAATATAAAAGTTTCAATATATGTTCTGTAGCATTTAGCGACCTGAGGTAGCGTAAGCATTTAAAATATAACTAAGTAGGACTACCAAAGTAAGCGTGCAAGCGTTTTTGCATAAGCAAAACCGTGAGGCAAATGCGTAAGAATATATATAGAAACTTTTAAAGTATTTATTTATTGTTTTTTATTTTTTAAATATTAATTTATTCTCTGTTCCACTAGCCATTCTTTGAATATTTGACCTATGATTAAATATAACAATTAGTGCCATAATTATTCCGAAAACTAGGTATGATATTCTTGTAGATGAATCACCTACTAAGAAATTATTTGTTATGAAGAAACAAAGTACTGGGAAAAGAATTGCTGCTGCAATTGAGCCAAGTGCTACTATTCTAGTAATTGCCATTAATACTAAAGCAAATACTAAACAAATTAGTCCTATTTGCCAATTTGTAATTAATAATACACCTAGTGCTGTTGCAACACCTTTGCCACCTTTAAATCCAAAGAATATTGGGAATGTGTGTCCAAGTACAACACATACACCTGCAATTTGTATTAAAAGAGCTGCATTCCATACATCGGCATTTGCTATTTTTCCCATTAAGAATGCTACTAAAACTGCTACTACACCTTTTAATACATCACATATAAGTGTTAGTATTGCTGGCTTTTTTCCTGCTGTTCTTAATACATTTGTACTACCTGCATTTCCACTGCCTTTTTGTCTTACATCAAATCCTGCGAATTTTTTTGTAAAAATAATTGAAAAGCTTATGCTTCCTAATAAATATGCTATTATTGCTGTTAAAATTAGTGCCCAAATCATGTTATCTATCCTCCCTTTCTCTAATTAAAATTCTAATTGGCGTTCCTTTGAAATTAAATTCTTGCCTTAATTTATTAACAATATATCTTTCATAAGAAAAATGAAATAGTTTTTTATCATTTACAAATATTGCAAATGTTGGTGGTTTTGTACTTACTTGTGTCATGTAAAGTACTTTTAACCTTTTTCCTTTATCTGTTGGTGGTTGAACTATCGCAACCGCTTCCGCCAAAAGCTCATTTAAAACTGATGTTGCAATACGCATTGCATTATTATTTGAAACTTCATTTATTAGTTCAAATAATTTTTCTACTCTTTGTCCTGTTTTTGCTGAAATAAACAATATTGGAGCATATGACAAATATGCTAGTTTGTTATATACATCTTTTGTATAATTTTCCAAAGTACCATTTTCTTTGTCATATTCATCCCATTTATTTATAGCAATTATTACAGCTTTTCCAGCCTCATGCGCTAGACCTGCAATTTTAGTATCTTGCTCTGTTACTCCTTCATTGGCATCTATCATAAGCAAGCATACATCTGCTCTTTCTATTGCAAGTTCAGTTCTTAGAACACTATACTTTTCAATATTTTCTTCTACTTTGCTGTGTCTTCTTAATCCTGCTGTATCTATAAAAATATATTTTCCATGTTCATTTTCAAACTTAGAATCTATGGCATCTCTAGTTGTTCCTGCAATATTACTTACTATACTTCTATTTTCACCTAAGATTTTATTTACCAAAGAGGATTTTCCAACATTAGGTTTTCCTATTATTGCTACTTTTATGTATTCTTTATCTTCATCATTTTCGTCTTTTTCAGGTAGATATTCATATATTGCATCTAACACATCACCAATACCTTTTGCGTGTGCAGATGATATAGGATAAGGTGTGCCAAGTCCCAAATTATAAAATTCATAGGTGTCATTTTCTAACTTTTTGAAATCATCTACTTTATTGCATACAAGTATTATTGGTTTTTTTGATTTTTTAAGCATTAATGCAATGTCTCTATCATCTGGAGTTATTCCCGTTGTAACATCTGTTATAAAAACAATTACATCAGCTACATCAATTGCAAGCTCTGCTTGAAGTTTCATTTGGATACTTATTACATCATTTGCCTTTTCTTCAATTCCGCCTGTATCAATTATTGTAAAGTCTTTGCCTCTCCAGTTTGTTTCTCCATACACTCTATCTCTTGTAACACCCGGAGTATCTTCAACTATTGATAGTCTTTGTCCTACTAAATAATTGAAAAAAGTAGATTTTCCAACATTAGGCTTTCCTATTATTGCTACTGTTCCTTTTGACATTGTTTTAACCTTTCTAAAATTAACTTTTTTATTAATATTTAAATTTATATTTTATTTATTTTTGGTAAACTACTATTATTCTATTTTTTATAACTAATTTCTTGTATTATTTTACTATATATTGCAAAAAATAGCAAGGAATTTTTATATTAAGACTTTATGTATTTTTTCAAAAATTCGACTAATCTATACACTAGTGTGCACGGATTCATTTCCGAAAGCAATTGATTACTATATAACCTTTCTTGTTTCTTGGCATTTTCAATTGCTGTTTCTTGAAAAGGCTCTAGCTTTTCATATATATTTTCATCTGATTTACTATATCTCCCCCATTTATTGTCTTTAAATATTCTATTTAATTTTTTTATACAATCGTCTCTAGTGATTGCAGTATCAAAATAGTCAAAATGAAGAAGTATCCAATTTTCAAAACATTCATTAGACCATATTGGAATGTAAATAGTTTCCCCTAAAGCATTCTGTTTCTCACATTCTTTTACAACTTCGTTAAAGTCTTTATCTGTAAAATCGTCTTTATCATATACAAGCCAAACAGTACTAATATAGTTGGTTGAATTTCTTACTTCTCTAATTGCTTCATTAAGCAAACTTATAGTTCCTCTCCCCTTGCCTACAACTCGAATGTCTACCTTTCTTCTATTATCTTCTGAAATTCTTTTTTTCATACCCTCAAAATAATTTGGCTCTGTCTCAGTTCCTTCGCAAATTATCATGTGATATTCAAGTTTAGTATGTACAACTTTTCTTCCTCTACTTGCTAGCCATTCTTTATTTCCATCACTTTTCTTTATGGGTTTCTTTGACATCTTACACCTTCCAATCCAACATTTTATCCAAGTATGGGTCTGCACCATATTTACCATTCAAATATTGTCTACCATATGCTGCATTTGCTCTAATATGTTCCCCTTTTTCATCTCTTACATCATATAATGAATATATTTCACTCTCATTGTTCTCATTCTTACAAGCATACCATATTTCATCTCTTCTAAAAATTTCATTACTCATTGTCATAATATCCTGAGATGTAAATATAAGCTGTGCATTATTACTGTTTAATTTTCTATTTTTAAATATCATTATGATATATTTTAAAAGTTTTGTATGAAGTTTTGCATCTAATTCATCTAAAATTAAAAGTCCTCCATACGCTAAAGAAACTAATATATGTGGAATTATACTAAAAACTTTTTTTGTTCCTTCTGACTCTTCTTCAAAGTTTAATTCATAAATTTTATCATTATTTTTATGTTTAGTAAAAATATTAATCATTCCATTTTCTTTTTCTTCTGTTCTATAATCACATATATCTATGTCCATACTATTAAGTATCTTTATAAAGAAGTCTTTGAAATCATCATCATATAATGCAATTATTCCTTCAAATGCTTCTTTTGCATAGTTTATTGCTGTTATGTTTTTGAACCATCCTATAACATCGTCAATAATTTCAATTTTATTTGTTATAGATAAAAAAGTTAAATAAGGAATATTTTCATTTACATTAATACTTACACTAGCTTTTTTTAATATTTCCCCTAATGATATTTTATCTTTTTTTCTAGAGAATATTTTTGCAGATTTTTTTGCATTAAATTCTTTTTTTTCTAGTGACTCCTCTAATATTGTTTTGTCTTTTACTTTCAAATTGTATTTATACTCACGTGACTTCGTACTAAAAAATATTTGAAATTCTGTTGGCTCATTTATTGAATTATCATCAAATTTATATGGTATTACATTATTATAATAAGCAAAAATCCTCTTATTTCCATCAATGTTATCAATTTCCAAACTTTTTCTTGGTTGCAAAACAATTGATATAAAACATACTAATGCTTCTATTAAGCCAGATTTTCCACCGGCATTTGGACCATATATTACAGACACAGGTAATAACTTTGTATCATTTTTATCTATTATTAGAGACTCTTTAAATTCATCTATGTTTTCCGCTCTCATATCAAAAACTGTTTCGTTTTTGTAAGATTTAAAATTTTTAAAAGAAAACTGATATAACATTTTTAATCTTCCTTTCTCAAGTACCTCTTTAATACTTCTATATCCAAATTATATAATATTATATTCAAAATTGCAAGTTTTTATTCGATTTGCGTATTTTTTTTACGCATTTTTGATATAAACTTGCAATTTAACTTTTTATAATTGTTTATTTTTTATCCTCCCACTCTCTTCAAGCCATTCTACTGTATCTTTTATAGTATCTTTAATATCCCTTGTAGTATATCCTAATTCCTTTTTAGCCTTCTCATTTGAAAAATGTCCATTTGATGTAAGTACATATAAAGAATATTTTGTGTAAAGTGGTGGCTCTTTCATTATTTTATAATATGTTTCTGAAAGAGATGCTGTAAGTTTTGCAAACCACATTGGAAGAACAGTTTGTATTTTCTTTCTTCCTTGTACCTCACTTATAATATCTAATAAATCTCTAACTTCTATATAATCATTAGATAATATGTAGCATTCTCCTTTTCTGGCTTTTTCACAAGCATTTATTACTCCATTTGCAACATCTCTAACATCAACAAAGTCATATCCACCTTTAACACAGGCTGTTAATCTTCCATTTGCAAAGTCTAAAATCATTTGTGTTAAATGGCTATTTCCAAAGTCATATGGTCCAATTATTCCAGATGGTTGAATTATACATACATCTAAACCTTCATTATTAGCTTTTTCTAAAACATATTTTGCGATTTCAGCTTTCGTTTTCGCATATTCGCCATTTACTTTGTCCGGATTAAAGTCAGTTATTTCTGTCATAACTTCATTCTTAGGTCTTTCAGGTAAAGCATGTACGCTATTAATATATACAAGTTATGCATAGCTTTCACTTTGATTTACTGAATTATTTTCGTTCCCACCTCTGACTTCATTATTTAGTAAATTAGTATTTGCACTTTTATTTAGTTCTTCTACTTTTTTAATAATATTCTTTGTTCCACCCACATTTACATCATACACTTTTTGATTATATTTTGATTTTATATAAACAATGGCAGCGCAGTGTATTACATAAACTTTATCTGCCTCTATATTGCTAAATATATCTTTCAAAGAGTCTATATTTGTAACATCACCCTTATATATTTTGCAATTAAGACCATCAAGTGATTTTAGCTTGTCCTCTGGCAAAACTAATGCTCTAATCTCATCGCCTTCATTAATTTGTTTTTCAAGTATTCTGATAATGTTATTTCCTAAAAATCCATTTGCACCTGTAATAATATATGTTTTTTTCATATTTCTTATTTTCTCTCCTTTACTCGTTTTATAAAATATATAATAATTAAAACTAAAACGGTAACAGCAGATATGATATAAGCTATTTTCATAAGCACTGTTCCTGTATATTTTACATTTACAGTTATATTTTCATTTGGAACATCTATACATAAAAATCCATTCTCTGACTCGTAAGTTTCAACACTATAATTGTTTCCTGAATCGTCTGTATACTCTACATTATATCCAATATAATAAATATATGGTAATTCTATTTTGAGCGAATCTTCGATTTCATTACTGTCGTTTATTTGAGGACTTTCATTTTGGCTACTTAAATCTAGCTCATCATTCCCTTCTTTGGTTACAACATTAAAGCTACAACTTGTACCATCTTTATTAAAATTCTCTATTGTTGCAAGTCCAGTATCATTTCTACTATCTCCATTTTCATCCTCTAAAATTATTGGTACATTTTCTCTGTTTTCTATATACTCTCTATTTTCCAAAGCATTATTTGGCAAGTATTCAAAACTTGCACACCCCGCATGAACTCTGCCTGTATCACTTGTAATAGGAATTCCTTTAATCAATTCTTCTTCTGTATAATATCTTCCATAATGTAATTCGCACAAATTTGGGAATAGCAGTACTAAAGCTATACAAGTAAATCCTAATACGGTATAAATATTAAACTTCTTAATTGATAAACCAATTGCAATAGATGCACAAATCACCAAAAAGAATCCTCCAAATTCAAGCATTCTAAACGAAAATTGCATCATAGTAAATAGACTTGGTAATTTTTCAAATGGAAAAAAGTTTAATGCCATTATTGAAGATACTAGTCCACAAATTAAGAAAAACACAAAATTTTTCCTATCTATATCTTTTTGTTTTAATATTGTAAAGCTTAAAGCTGTACCAATTATAACTAATATTCCAATTCCATAAAACATTCTTCCGGGTACGTAAAAAGCAATTTCTGCTGGTTTTGCTTTTAAAGCAATCATCGCATCCCATCTAATCATATGCTCATCATTAAAGACTTCGTAATCAGTAGAAAGCTTAGTTTGTAATAATGGAAGCCAGTAAAAGGCTGATAATAACAATATAATTCCTGCATTTGTTAGCAAAGTTAAAAAAGTTTTTTTGTCTATTTTTTTGATATTTATTAATAAATATATCACGCAAAAAATAACTAAATATACAGTAAGCAAGCTATGTGTAAGTAGCATTCCTACTCCACCTAATACTAGCAGATAGCTTTTTTCTTTTAGGTTTACTATACTATACAAACCATTAAATACTATTGGTAAAAATATGAATGATGTAAGTTCTGACACCGCTAATCGTAAATACATATCATTTAATCTGTATGGCAATAATATATAAAACACACCTGCCAAAACCGCAATTAATTCTATTTTATTGTCATCTAGTTTTTGATTAAGCTCCCCTTTTTTATCAGGTCCTTTCGTTTTATCTTTATTGCTCTCTTGATGTTTGATATTCTTTTCATGTCCCTTTAAGAATTTTTTTACAAAAAAGTACATTGCAAATCCAGAAGCAATACTTACTACAAACATAAATAATTTTAGGCACATTTCATAAGATGTAGTAAATATTCTAAATATTAGTGGTAAATAGCTTGTGACTGGACTATAAAACAAATTCCACGAATATCCAAAACCATTACAAAGATTTGACATTATAACAGGAATAAGCTGTCCTTCTTTTATTGATTGCTCTGTACCAATAAGCCTACATATGTGCTGAATTCCATCATCAAATTGCATATTAAAGTCTGGATTAAACATTGGAATTGATGAGAGGAAACTTACTATAATAATGAATAAGCTAGCTATAAAAGTCTTATTGTTCATAAATATTTTTTTTATAGTTTTTTGGGTCTTATTTTCTGTTTTCTTGTTTATATATTCTCCATAATTATTGCTCATTTTCATATAGCAAACTATTTCTCCTCTCCTTGTAAATCATAATAATTAATATAACAATTCCTACTAAAGAAATTATATATCCAATTTTTTCAGCCTGAGTTCCTTTATATTCTACTATAATTGTCGCAGATGAACATTCGTCCAATTCTATAGCTAAAAATCCATTTTCTGTTTCAAATGTATCTATTTTTTTAGTTATACTGTTATCATCTAAATTATGTCCTGCATCGTTTTTTTGCTCTCCACTACTATCTTCTATTATATTTTGTGAATTTTGACTATCATATGTCACACTAATTTTATAGCCTAAATAATATACATATGGCAGTTCTATTACAGTCCCATCTGAAACATTTTTTAATTCTATTTTATCTTGCAATTTATTTTTATCTTCATTTACTATTTCTGCTTGTCCAGAAATTACATAAGAACAGTCTTTCCTTTCAATCATATAATCTAAATTATTTAATGCATTAATAGATAAATATTCTCTATTAATTGAATAAGGATATATCCTTTCATTTTGAGATGTATATTCATCAAAAGCCTTTTCATTTTTCAAATCGCCTTTGTTTGCATATTTTATTGTTCCTAAAGCACTAAACACACACGTACTTACGATAATTGCAAATAAAATAGTATCTTTAACCCATTCTTTCTTAAAATTCTCTGCAAAAGTGACTGCATTTATACCACAAACTAAAGAGATAAAGAATGCTAAAAATCCTAAATTTCTCCATGCAAATTGTATAACTCCAAAAAAGTCAGGCAAAATAAACCATGGAAATAGTTTTGTAGACATTATAAGTGCAATTATACTTAGTAGTAAAAAAGATAAATATATACCTTTATATTCTTTTTTAATTTTTTTGTAGCAAAACGCCCCAAGTAAAGTTAAAATACAAGTCATAATTCCTAAAGAAAATCTTATCTCTTGGTCTCCAAATTCACTTGCAAATAAATCACTAAAGCCTAACCCTGTTGTAAAAACTTCATCAGTTCCTGTATGCATAACAGAGGTATCATAGATTGAATAATTTCCTATTAATTTATATTCTGCTAAAGGTATTATGTAAAATATGCAAACTACAAGGGCAACAACTGCATTTATGATAAAACTTTTCCAAATTCTTATTTTTTTTAGTTTTTCAATGTTTAAAAGTAAATATATAATTGCAAATACAGCTGTATAAACTGTAGATATTGTATGAGATAATATAAGTCCTATTATTCCTATGCAAAGTAAATAGTTCTTTTTCTTGTTATTGATAATATTATATAATCCTTCAAATACAACTGGTATAAATATAAATGCTGTATACTCTCCAACTGCATTTCTAGAATAAATGTTAGATAATTTATATGGAGTAGAAATATATATAATTGCTCCAATTGTAGCAATTGCCTTCCTTTTGGTGACAGTATATATAAAATTGTACATTGTAATACCAGAAATGAATACTGTAAAAAAAGTAAATACTTTAAGTGCTAATGCAGATGTACCCAATATATTCAATAATATTATGGGAATATATGTTGTAAGTGGTCCATAAAACAAGTTTAAAGCATATCCAAATCCATTCATATAGCTATAGTCTATTATTGGTGGAAATATACCATCTTTTATTACAGAGTCAATTGAAAGTATTCTTGCCATATGTATTTTTGCTTCATTGTTTTGAGTTAGATTCATAGAAAAAATTGGCGCTATAATAATACAAGATAAAACAAAAATTATTATATAACCTATATATTTACTATGTATGATTTTTTGTATTATATCGTTTATTTCTCTCATTTGATTTATACCCCTTATAAATTTGCTAAATACTAAAAATTTTTTAATTTATTTTTTTAATTATATACAAACAAAAAAAAATAATCAACCGTAAAATTGATTATTTCATTCTTGTACAAGATTTTGAACATATTGTGCAGATGATTGTAATTCATCTTTAAATGAATTTCTTTGTACTAATTTTAGTGTTATATTAAATAAACATGCTATTACTAATATTATAAAAAGTAGTTTTTTCCAAACTTTACTTGCCATAACAAATATCCTTTCAATTTAAATATCTATTATTATTTTAAAATTCAAATTCAATATATTTATATTATAAATAAAATAAAAAGAATTGTCAATATCGATATATCGTAGAGATATTGTTATTTTTTTGAAATTTTTTATTATTTTAATAAATATTATAAACATGGAAATAATAGAATATATGATTTTATTATTTTAAATTTATATGATTGGTTTTATATTTGTTTACTTGCCTTAAAGATTACATATAGTTTAGGAGGTGATTCGTTTTGAAAAAAGCAATAATTGCAATAATATCAATTATAGTTGTAATAGCTTTAGGTTATGGAATTTATTTATTTTACAACAATTCTGTTAATAATGAAGCAAATCAAGATATAGGAGCATATACAAGTGAAGATAATAGAAGACAGCAAAATATAATTAATGAAATTAACAATACTTATATTCCTGATAATACAATAACGGTTCCTGTTACTCCTACTGAAACTGAAATTGCATCATTCTCAACTAATTTAAGTGGTGATAGTGCAAGACTAAATAATATAAACATTACTTGCAATGCAATTAACGGTACTACAATAAGTAATGGAAAAAATTTTTCTTTTAATTCTATTGTTGGGCAGCCTTCTGCTGAAGAAGGTTATCAAGAGGCTGATGTTATTGTAGACAAACAAGTTGAAAAAGGCTATGGTGGTGGTAATTGTCAAGTAAGTACTACCATATATAATGCTGTACTTGAAGTAAATGGTATTGAAGTTACAGAACGTCATCCTCATAAGAAAAAGGTTACTTACATTGAAGAAGGCAAAGATGCTGCTGTTTCTTATAGTGGTGGCTTAGATTTAAAGTTCACAAATAACACAGGAAACGATATTAAAATATATGTTAGTTCAGATAGTGATAGTGTTGACGTTAAAATAGTTGAATTGAGCTAGTTTTTCTAAGTTAAGTTAAAATTGATGAGTTAAGTTAGGATATTGCAATTTATGTAAATCGATGGTATAATAGAAAGTGCACATTTTTTTAAGGAGGAGTTGTAATGGCTCAATTTAGGAAGAAAACTATTCTTTCACTTCGGGAGCTTTTAGCTCTTAAAGGCAAAACAATCAAAATTGGAAGGGATGAATGCATTAAATTCTCTTTTTTCGGAAAAGAAAGGTCTATTTATGTCAAACCCAGCTATCTCTTTGTCAATGATGAAAATGAAGTTTGGTATGAAGAAGACTGCTACTTCACCATTGATAAGCAAGGTGTAGTACATTTCTTTAACGGCCATGATAAAAACTCGTGGGACTGCCCCATGCGCCGTGACCTGAATAGTGCTGGCATCGATGAGGTTCGTATCAAAGGGAATCTTATATGGGTAAGAAAAAATAAACTATATGAAAAGGTGGCATATTTTGCTCCTTTAGAAAGTGCTTTGTATGATGCTCGAACTTTCGACAGGATAGATTTCATCGAGATCGTTGATGAATGACTTCTCCGTAAAAAGGTATTTTCCTTTTTATCACAAACCGAATTATATATAATTCGTACAATTTAACAGGCAGGTGGCAATTTTATAAATTTTGCCAACCTGCCTTTGTTTTATTTACTGTCTTACTTAGTTTTATTTTTTCTGCTTAATTTTCTAATAATTTATGTTTTGCATCAATTTCTAAGTAGTGTAAACCAATCTTCAAACACCCTTTTTGTCATTGTGAAAAAACTATACTTCGGCACATCTGCATTTGCAATCAAATCAACTGTTGCAATTTCATTTCCATCAAGTGTAAATGTTAACTCCCCGACTTTTTGACCTTTAGTTACTGGTGCAGAAATATTATTAAATATTTCAACATTTTGCGTTATATTTATATCATTTGATTTTTTTATTACAACACCTGCATCATTACTTAATACAGCTTCTACACTACTTTCTAGCCCCTTTTCTATATTTGCATTTCCTACAACATCATTTGCTTTTCCTAGCTCTTTATATTGATAATTATTGAATCCATAATCTAATAATTGCCTTGCCTCTGCAAATCTAATAGCGCTTGTTTCGCCTTTCATCACTACTGCAATTAATGATAAACCATTTCTAGTTGCGCTTGCTGATAAATTAAATAGCGCTACACTTGTTGAACCAGTTTTTAAACCAGTACAACCTTCATAATTTCTTACTAGTTTATTTGTATTTACAAGTTCCGACTTTCCACCTCTTAAGCTATCCATATATATAGTTGTGTAATTTGTAATTTGAGGATGATTTTTTAAAAGTTCTCTTGACATTATTGCTATATCATAAGCAGATGTAACGTGCCCATCTTCATCTATTCCATGACAATTTTTAAAAGTTGTGTCATTCATTCCAAGTTCTTTTGCTCTTTGATTCATCTTTTCAACAAAAGCCTGCTCTGAACCCTCTAAATACTCTGCCATTGCCACAGTACAATCATTAGCAGAAACTACGCATATAGCTTTAAGCATTTCATCTACTGTTAGCTCTTCTGTTGTATCAAGCCATATTTGTGAGCCCCCCATATTGCTTGCATTCTCACTACAAAAAACTTTATCTGTCAAGGATATTCTACCACTATCTAAAGCCTCCATTATTAAAAGTATTGTCATTACTTTTGTTACTGAAGCTGGTCTTAGTTGTTCATGTATATTGTAATCATAGATAACTTTTCCTGTATTTTGTTCAATTAAAATTGCTCCTCCACAAGTCAAATTAAGAGGATTATTTGTAACTGCTTCAGATGTATCAAGAGCTTCACCACTCATTGCCTCTGCATTTACATTTACGGAATCTTTATTTAACACATTCTCACTTACATTATTTGTTTCATTAGTTACACTTGTATTATTGCTATTCACTTGCTCAGTATTATTTACTTTATTTTGACTAATTGGAGCATTGTCATCATATGTCACATTCTCGTTTAATTTATTATTTTGACTTGACCACACTGGTATATCATAACTCGACGCTAAACCTGCTGATGACATAAAAAATATTACCGCTGTACACATTATAAAATATTTTAAAAATCTTTTTTTCATAACAAAATCTATTCCTTTCACTATAAAATCGAAGGAATAGGAATTTAATTTTTAGTAAAATTCATTTTGGTGCAATGTGTTTATTAAATAGGAAAAACTTGATTTTTCCTATTTAATAAAAAACTCCTTCGACTGATTAATATTATTCAGTCAGAAGAGCTTTTATGAATTAATTATTTCTTTAAAAAGTCTTTTTTAAATTCTTTATTTGCTACAAATTAAAAAATTCTTTTAAATCTAGTTATTTACTTGGTTCTTCAATTCTTTTTATTTTCTTTACTAATGCTTTTATTTTTGCAGTATTTCCTTTTATGTCTCCTAGGAAATATGATACACAAAATCCAATTATCATTATTATTATTGAAATATAATTCCTTTTAAAAAGTTATACATTTTCTTCCTCCAAAAATGTAATTTCATATAATTTTTTCTTTTATTACATAGGAAAAATTTTTTTCATAAGTAATAAAAATTTCTTTACCATTTTACTATATAGATATAAATTAGTCAAATTATTTTTAAGTTACTTATCTTATTCTTTTAACTAATTCTTCAAGTTTTTCTTCCAGGTCCGTCCCCAACTGAAAAATATTATATTACAGTTTTAATTTCTTCTTTTCGTTTAATCTTTTGTGTTGTTGTTTTTATTAAAGGTTTATCTGTTAAAATCATATGTTTAATATATTTGTATGGTGGTAATGTTTTATTTACCTCCTTAATTTGATTCCATATATTTTTATATAAATCATCCTCAGATATATCTCCATATTTTTCTTTTACTTTATCTTTGTTGTATACTACTTTAATAGCAACCTTTATTTTTGATTTATCATCTTCTTCTGGCATACCAAATACAAAGCATTCTTCTACTTCATAAATTCTATTTACAAGCGTTTCTAATTCTTCTGGGAATACTTTTTTACCATTTTTTAAAACAATCATGTCTTTTTGTCTACCAGTAATAAATAGAAATCCTTTTTTGTCAATATATCCTAAGTCACCTGTATAAAACCATCCGTCTTTTAATACTTCTTTAGTAGCTTCTTCATTTTCATAATATCCAAGCATTACATTTGGACCCTTAACTCTAATTTCACCTATACCTTTGTCATCTTTGTTTACAATTTCAACTTGCACATCTTTTAAAGGTACACCAACAGAGCCATATTTTACTTGTTTGAAGTTTTCAGCAGCTATAACTGGAGATGTTTCAGTTAGTCCATAACCTTGAACCATTTTTATTCCTAAATCATTAAATCCCTTTTCAGTTCTTTTATCTAGTGGCGCACCTCCTGAAATTACGAACCTCATTTCTCCACCTAGTCCGTCTATAACTTGCTTAAATAGTTTTCTTCTTATATCAATGTGTAATTTTAGTAAACAATTGCTTAAACCTTTTGCAAATTCTATAAGCTTAGTTTTATTTTGTTTTGCAATTTCTTTTTCAATGTTTTCATACATTTTGTCTACTAATAAAGGTACTCCAACAAATACTGATACTTTATATTCTTTCAAATTTTGCTGAATATATCTTAAGCCATCTGTAAATACTGTTTTAACGCCACATGCAAGCATTACTATCATACAAGTTGAGCCAAATATATGATGAAATGGCAAAAATGCTATATTAACATCAGTATCTCTTATATCTTCTACCAACTGCATATTATATACATTAACAGCTATTCCATATTGTGCAAGCATTACAGCTTTTGATTTTGATGTTGTTCCTGATGTAAAAAGTAGAATGCTCATTGCGTGCGAATCAATTTCACAATTTATATAATCTTTGTTCCCTGATTTAATAATTTCAGTTCCTTCTTCAATTAAATCTGGAATATTTATAAAATCTTTTAATTTGCTCATGCAAATATATACTTTTACATTTGTTTTTCCATTTTCCTTTATTATGTTTATTTTTTCTTCATATTTTTCATCAAATACTATTGCTTCTGCTTTACTTCTTACAAGTGAATCTTCTAATTCTTCTACTTGTAGTTCTTTATCTAGAGGAACTGAGCACATGCCTCCAAGTAAGCAAGATAAGTGCGAAATAGCCCATTCATATCTATTTCTTCCACATATAGCAACTCTTTTTCCTTTTAGTCCTAGTTTGTATAAAGCACTACCTAGAGCATTTATTTCATCAAGCATTTTCTTATATGTAGTGTTTTTATATTCTATCCCCTTTTCTTTGATTTTTTTCGTTACAAAAGCTACGTGGTTTGGATACATTTTTACAGAATTATAAATAATTTCTTTAATGTTCTCAAACTTTGTAGCTTGCCTTAAAATAGTTTCTTTCAT
>CAMMLF010000014.1 GCA_946497585.1 uncultured Clostridium sp. | reverse complement strand
ATTTTTACATAAAAATGTAATAAAAAATTGGGACATTTTTACTAAAAATTCACATAGTTTTCTATTTACTAATAGCATCTTCTAATCCTTTCATTTTTTCTTCTGATTCTTTGCTTAATCTTGTTTTTATTGTAACTACCGGTTCTACTATTTCTATATTTTTCATTGTAGATAGCATGTCCTTTATTACTTTTGCTGCATTTGGTGCCCATGAGCCATTTTCTATAATTCCTATTTTTCTATTTTGATAATTTTTTTCTCTTAGTAAATGTAGAAACGAATTCATTGCTGGGAAAATGTTCATATTATATGTTACACAAGCTATACATAATTTTGAATATTTAAAAGCATCTGATACTACATCTGGTATAGGCGTTCTAGAAATATCTACAAGTTTTACAGTATTTCCTTTTTCTTCCAAATCATTTGCAAGTTTTTTTGCCGCTTCATATGTGTTGCCATGTAATGAACCACAAACAACTAATATTCCTTCTTCTTCTGGTTCATATTTACTCCATGTGTCATATAGATTAATATAATAACCTAGGTTTTCTTTTAGAATTGGTCCATGTAGCGCGCAAATCATTCTTATATCTAGAGAAGATGCTTTCTTTAGTACATTTTGTACTTGCATACCATATTTTCCGACTATGTTTATAAAGTATCTTCTAGATTCATCAATCCATGGTTCGTCTGTATCTAATGTGCCAAATTTTCCAAACGCATCTGCTGAAAATAGTATTTTTTCTGTTTGCTCATATGTCATCATTACTTCTGGCCAATGAACCATTGGTGCCATTATAAATTGCAAAGTATGCTTTCCTAGATTTATTGTATCTCCTTCTTTTACTACGATTTTTTTCTCGTCTAACCAATTTTGAATTTTTGATTCTAACATACTTTTATCTTCACTTTTTTCCACCACAAAATTTGCATTTTCAATTTCTTGTTTTTTATAAATTTCATCTAAATCAATAAATTGTGGTAGCATAGAAAATACTTTTTCATTTGAAATAATTTTTATTTCTGGATATTTCTTAAGTATGCTTCCTATACTTCCCGAATGATCTGGTTCTAAGTGAGATATTACTAAATAGTCTGGCTTTTTGCCATCTAGTTCTTTTTCTAAATTATTAAGCCATTCATTTGTTTTTCTTTTATCAACAGTGTCCATAATTGTAATTTTTTCATCTTGAATTAGATATGAATTATATGATATTCCATTTTTTAGAATATATTGGTTTTCAAATAGATCTAAATCTTTATCATCCACACCAATATATTTGATATTTTCTGTTATATTAATATCTTTCATAATTTATTTGTTTTTTTCTCCTTTAGACAATTTTACTATTCTTTTAGCAATTCGTATTTGTTATTCCTTTAATAATTTGTCTTTTGCCTATATTAACATCTATTTTTCTAAATTTTTTTAGAAATGCTACTATTTTCGTATACTTCTTCACTTTGCTTTTTAACAAATAAATTGCATTTACAAACTTGTTTTTCCACAAATTCATCGCAAGGACATAATGTTGTATCATCTACATTTAATCTACAAGGACAATGTCCATCTTTTCTATATATACCCTCTAATATTTTTTGCACATATTCTTTGTCTGGATTTAATTCGTAACCTTTCATCATGTTTACCTTTCTTTGTTTTATATTAAATTTTCGTCTTTACATATTTTAGATTATTATTTTCACTTTCAATCGCATTTTTCTTCTGTTTTATTTACTTATATTTTTCTTATTATAGATATCTTTTTAATACTTCTTCTAATTCAGACTTTGGATAAAATCCACCTATTCTGTCTATGGCTGTTCCGTTTTTAAATATAATCATTGTTGGTACTGCTTCTATTTCATATTGATAAGCTAAGTTTCTTGACTCATCAACATCTATTTCAATTATGTCTATATCTTCTCTTTCTTCTGATATTTCTTTAAGTACAGGCATTAACATTTGACAAGGTCCACACCAAGTTGCAAAAAAGTCAACTATTACAGGTTTATTGTTTTTTAAAACCTCTTTTTCGAATTCATCTTCTTTAATCTTTTTTAACATACTTTACCTCCATTTATATTTCTCATTTCAAAATATTTATATCATATTATACTCATGTTTTCAATATTTATAATATATTTTACTTTTGGGACGGTCCTTTTCGTAAAATTTTACGTTTTGCTCCGTCCCCATCGTAAAATATTTTACGTTTTGCTCCGTCCTCAAAGTAAAATTTATGCATATGACACATTTTCTTTACCAACAATTTCAGAAAATTCTTCTATTGTCTCATCATCTGCAAATATGGCTCCACAGCTACTTAGTTTCTCTCCCTGTTTTACAAAAACAGGCATATTATTTCTATCTCCTGTAAAGAATCTTATTGCACCTCTTAGTTTTTCTTTATTTATTTCATCTAAATATGTAATGTCTAAAACAAGTTTCTTTCTTTTTGGAAGATTTGCAAAGTCATGTTCTATTGAATTTGCTACATTGCTAGTGTTCATATAGTTTGAGCCATTAGATGATGTTGCTCTACTGTTTACATTATATGAAGAGTTTGCATAATTTGCATTTCTACGGAAGCCACCATTCATCATGTTTTTTAAACCTTCTTCATCTTCTACATCTATTATAGAATTTGCTATTATGCTCGCATCTGCATCTTCTTTCATGCTTATTCTTCCATCTATTACAACCACAGACTCTTCTAGCAATAAGTTTGAGCAATTGTTATAACAGCTTTCAAATACTATTACTTCACAACTTCCATATAAATCTTCTACTGTTACAAAAGCCATGATTTTATTGTTTTTTGTAAATTTCTTTTTAACTTTATCTATGATTGCAACAAGCCTTACCCTCATACCATCTTTTATTGAAATAGTTTTATTTTGAGATGAGTTATTTGTTTCTTTTTCGGCAAATTGTCTATCTACTTCATTTTGCTCACTTGCAATCATGTTTTCTACTATATCTGTTTGACTCGAATTTAATTTCTGACCTTGTGCTTCACCATTTCCAAGCATTTCATTTGCTTGTTTTAGTTGCAATATATTTACATTTGCAACTTTTTCTATTAAGCCTTTATATTTTTCTAAAGGATGTCCTGAAATATATATTCCAAGCATTTCTTTTTCCATTGATAGCATTTCTTTTTCTGAATATTCTGGAAGTTCTGTATAGTTATATTTCATTTTTTGCATTTCATCATCTTGGCTTCCCATATCGAACATGGTTACTTGTCCAGCATAATCCCTATTTTTTGCATCTGCTATCATATCTATTATGCCTTCAAATGATGCAATTAATGTGGCTCTTGTTTTTCCAAGATTGTCAAAAGCTCCTGCTTTTATTAAACTTTCTATACACTTTTTATTTACAGATTCTCCATATATTCTTTCACAGAAGTCTGTAAAGTCTTTGTAGTTTCCATTCTTTTCTCTTTCAGCAACTATATTGTCTACCGCTTGAAGGCCAACATTTTTTATACTTCCAAGTCCAAACCTAATTGAATTGCCTGAAGCAGTAAATTTTGTAAAGCTTTCGTTTATATCTGGTTTTAATATTTCTATACTCTTTTTTCTACATTCATCAATGTAAATTGGTACTTTATCTAAGTTTCCTAAAAAGCTATTAAGCATTGCGGCCATGAATTCTGCTGGATAATATGCTTTTAAGTATGCTGTTCTATATGCTACTACTGCATAACAAGCAGCATGAGATTTGTTGAATGCATATTTTGCAAATTCTGCCATTTCGTCAAATATTTTATTGGCAGAAGCCTCATCTATACCATTTCTTACACAACCTGGTATTTCTACATTTCCGTTTTCATCTAGTTTACCATGTACAAAGTTCTCTCTTTCTTTTGCCATTACATCTAGTTTTTTCTTTCCCATGGCACGTCTTACTAAATCAGCTCTTCCTAATGAATATCCTGCTAAATCTCTAACTATTTGCATTACTTGCTCTTGGTAAACCATACAACCATAAGTTACACTTAATATTGGTTTTAGGCTTGGATGAGTATATACGGCATTATCTGGGTCTTTTTTATTCGCTATATATCTTGGAATTTGGTCCATTGGCCCTGGTCTATAAAGTGACACTCCAGCTATAATGTCTTCTAAGCAGTCTGGCTTTAGTTCTTTCATAAAGTTTGTCATTCCTTGTGATTCAAACTGGAATATTCCGATTGAATCGCCGTCCTGCCACAATTTATACACTTTTGGGTCATTCATTTCTTTATCAAATACTACATCTATTCCTTTATTCTTTTTTACTAGTTCAATTGCATCTCTAATAACTGTTAGTGTTCTTAGACCTAGGAAGTCCATTTTTAATAGGCCAAGTTCTTCAAGAGTTGTCATTATGTATTGGGTTGAAATGACGTCATCTCTAGCATAAAGTGGAACATAATTTACAACTGGCTCACGAGCTATTATTATTCCACAAGCGTGTGTTGAAGCCTGTCTTGGAAGTCCTTCTAAAGCCATTGCAATATCTAATAAATTATGTATTTCATTATTACCTTCATATAAATCTTTTAATTCTTTATTTTGCTCTAGTGCTTTAGCTATTGTTATGTGGAGTTCATTAGGTATCATTTTAGCTAATTTATCCGCTTCTGCATAAGAAACATCTAATACTCTTGTAACATCTCTTATTACCATTTTTGCTGCCATTGTTCCAAATGTTATAATCTGAGATACATGGTCATGTCCATATTTTCTAGCAACATAGTCAATTACTTCTTGCCTTTTTTCGTAATCGAAATCTATATCAAAATCGGGCATACTTATTCTTTCTGGATTTAAAAATCTTTCAAAAATAAGTCCATATTTTATTGGATCAATATCTGTTATTTCTATTGCATAAGCTACTATTGAACCTGCGCCTGAACCACGCCCAGGTCCTACTGGTATATCATGAGATTTAGCATAATGAACATAATCCCATACTATTAAAAAGTAATCAGTGTAACCCATTTTGTTAATTACACCTAATTCGTATTCTTCACGCTCCCAAATTTCTTGAGGAGGATTTTCTCCATACCTATTTCTTATTCCATCATCAGTTAGCTTTTTAAGATAATCAAAATGTGTGGCATATTCTTCTGGCACATCATAATTAGGAAGTATTGTATGTCCAAATTCAAATTCTACATTGCATTTTTCTGCTACTTTTACTGTGTTTTCAATTGCATCTGGTACATTTTTGAAGTATTCCATCATTTCTTCTGGAGATTTAATATACAATTCATCTGACTCAAATTTCATTCTATCTGGGTCTGAC
Source organism: uncultured Clostridium sp. (assembly GCA_946497585.1). Classification (GTDB taxonomy): domain Bacteria; phylum Bacillota; class Clostridia; order TANB77; family CAG-508; genus CAG-793. The sequence goes on along the minus strand of CAMMLF010000014.1, from coordinate 13,867 downwards.
ATTCTTTTTCCTGTTTGTATACATAGTAAAACTTCGTGATTATATGCATCTTCCTTTTTTAAGTAATGTGAATCATTTGTAGCTAAAAGTGGTATATCTAATTCTCTTGCCATTTGAATTAGCTTTTGATTAGCCATTACTTGTTCTTTTACTCCATTATTTTGGATTTCTAAATAGTAATCTTCTCCAAATAATTTTTTAAACCAAAGTGCTGACTGTTTTGCTCCTTCTATATTTCCTTGTAGAATTTTTGAAGGAATTTCACCTGCTAAACAAGCACTTGAACAAATTATACCCTCATGGTATTTTTCTAAAGCTTCTTTATCTATACGAGGTTTATAATAAAATCCATCAGTAAAGCCTAAAGATACTAGTTTAATTAGGTTTTTGTATCCATTATTGTCTTTAGCAAGTAAAATTAAGTGATTATATTTTGCATCTAGAACTGGATCTTTGTCTTTCATTGTTCTAGGTGCTACATATACTTCACATCCTATTATTGGTTTTACTCCATTTGCCTTACAAGCTTTGTAAAAGTCAATTGCACCAAACATAACACCATGGTCAGTTATTGCCATAGCGTCCATGCCTAGTTCTTTTGCTCTTACTGGTAAGTCTTTTATTCTATTTGCTCCATCTAATAAACTGAATTCACTATGCACGTGTAAGTGAACAAATTTGCCGTTTAACATTTTGCTTCCTTTCTCGCATAATATAATATATTACCAAATTACTATTACAAAGTAGAATTACTATCTTTTCTATTATTATATTTTTTCTACATATACCTTATCATTAACTGCAACAACTGTATATTTATTCAACTTTTCTATATCTTTTATTTCATCATAATTACTATATTTAAGTATTTGCTCTTTCGCCTCTTTTTGTTTTTCTTTTAGTTTGCTTTCCTCTACTTTTTTCAAATACTTAAATTCTATCATCACCGCATTATAACCTTTAGCTCTATCTCTTGGCACTAAAAGTATGTCTGGGTATTCTCTTTGAACTTCAAGCTCTGATTTTACGTTGTATATTTTTAAGTTCATTGATATGCAATAAAAGATTAATTTTATATACTTCTCATCAAATCTTTGATAGTCTCTATTTGATAAATTCTTCAAATATTTTTGCAATATTTCTATTATTTTATCTATTTTTCCTTCTAATGCTAGTTCCTTAGTTATTTCAGAATAACTGTCTATTATTCCATTATTAAATTCTTGTCCTAAAGTTTTTAGGAAGTATTCTGCATATATTTCTCTCATTACTTTATTAGGAACTTTTAACTTTGGAAATCCTACTTCTATTCCTTCTATTGTTAGATATCCCAAATAATACAGCATGGAAACCAAATCAGTGTCTGTAAATTCCATTGCAGGATTAAACTTTTGAGTTATTTCTGATAATATGCCTTCACCTGATACTGTTTTTTCAATTATTTCCTCTCGTTTTTCTCCCTTGCACAAATCTAGCATTTTGCCTATTTTACTATAATCACTTGCTATATTAACATCTACTAAATTTTCTGGTATTCTACCTAGTCTTACGTAATCTTTCAAAAAATATAAGCACATATTAGAATTATATATTTTTTCTTTACCATGTACCGAAAACTTATATCCTTCATAATTTTCCTTCATTATTGGCAATAATTCTAATTGTTTTTCTTTAGAAATATTTTGTTCATCCATTAATTTTATTAGCTCTTGTTCTGTAAATCCTAACATTTCATTAAATTCTTCATCACGCGTTATGTCTGAACCAATGTTAAATCCAGAAGTTAAACTGTCCAAGGTTATTGGTGCTACACCTGTTATAAAGATTCTGTCTATTACTGTTTCTGTACCTTCTTTTAGCACCTCGTACCATTTTCTTACTTTACCGTTTTTTGATACCAAGCTTTTAAATTGGTCTGTATTAAATCCTAATAGCTCATTTGCAAAATGGTCGTATTCATCTATTATGACATAAATTTTTTCATTTGCCTTTTGAATACTAAAAGCTTTTATTAAATTGTCTAATACATTTTCTGCATCCTCATTTTCATTTATATAAAAATCCAAATTATATTTTTGTATAAAATATCTTATTGAAGAAATTGTTTTACTTTTGAAACCTCTCATTGTTGTTTCTTCATCACTTGTATCTATTCCTGAAAAATTAAATCTTAATATGTGATAACTATTTTTTAATTTAGTTGGATTTTTTCCTATGTATGTATCTTTGTATAGCACTTCGAATTTATCTTTTTTTAGAATATCATAATAGTTTTCTAAAGTACTTGTAAATAAAGTTTTTCCAAACTTTCTTGGACGTAAGAAAATTATTCTTTTATCTACTATGTTTTCTAGCATTTCTATATACATTGTTTTATCTACATAATAATAATTGTCTTCTACTAATTCTTGATAATTACTTATTCCATAAGGTAATTTTTTTATCATTATTTGCGAGCCTCCTTTTTAAGAGTTTTTTATTAAATCTTATATTGTTATATTATCATAAAAAGCATTTTTTAACAATAGACAACTAAAAAAATGCAGAGGTTTTATTCTTCTCTGCATTTCTACTTATACATTTTGTTTAGTTTCTAGCATGGTTGTGTCAAACAGGAGCGTCCCTATTGACATATTACTTATTTAATCTTTACTCTTATACATCTTAAACATTTTTTTCAAATTAATTTTTTCACCATAATTTAATATTGCTGATGAATATATTTTAATTGAAATATGTGCTACAAGTATTATTGTTACGATTAAAATTGCTATTGATAACAATATTTCATTTGTACTAGATAAGCCCATCATTACTCTAAATGGCATACAGAATGGTGATGAAATTGGAACTAGTGCTGCTATTTCATTTAAGCTACTTGTTGGATTCATCATTGTAAAATATGATAAGTAAAATCCTATTACTGCAAGTATTGCAACTGGTCCATTTGCTGATTGTACTTCTTCTGGTTTTGAAACTGTTGAACCTGTTAGAGCATATAACATTGCATATAATGAATAACCTAGTAAGTAGTATACTGCAATTACACCAATCATTTGTGGACTAAGCTGTAACATTTCAAATATCATCTGAGCCGTCTCGGCAGGTAAAAATACATTTGCACAAATTACGGCAACTAATATTAGTAATAATGTTTGTGCTATTCCTACTAGTCCTATACCAATAGTTTTTCCTAATACTATTATTCTTGGACTTGTTGATGTAACTAATGTTTCTATAATTCTTGATGTTTTTTCTACTGTTATTGCACTTGATACTTGGTATGCATAGAAATATATTGCATAGAACAATACTATTGATAAAAGCATCATTACAAATATGTTACTTGAACTTTCATCTGATGAAAGTGATGTAACTGATATATTGCTTTCCATATTTAGTGTTGGTAATTGCTCCTCTGGTATTCCAAGTTTTGCAAGTTGCATATTTTGGTATGTAAGTTGTATTGCATTTATTACATCTGTTGGTACAGTTGTTCCTAGTCCCATTCCATCTACTAAATACTCAAAATATAGTCTGCTATCTGTTTCAGTTAAAATTATAGCTGAAGATACTTCTCCATTTTTAACTTTTTCTTGTACTTGTTCTCTTGTGCTTGTTTTATCTATTTCTACTTCATATCCAAGTTCTAAGAACTGATCATGTAAATTGTCTAGTCTTCCTTCAAATATGTCTTCATTATCTAGTACAGTTACTTTTGTGGCTTCGCTTGTAATTCCACTTAAAAATTTTGGTACATTAAATCCTATTACAATTATTAACAATATTATTAAGTTTGAAACAATAAAAGACTTTCTTTTTACCATATCTTTTATCGTAAATGCTATTACTGTAAATAAACTTCTCATTATTTATCACCTACCTTTTCTATGAAAATATCATTTAGGCTTGGTTTTTTTACTTCTATTTTTTCAACTTCTATATTTTTTGAAACAAGCCTTTTTAGTAGGTTTTGCGCCTGCATTTCATCATTTATGGCAATTTCATATTGATTGTCTAATTCTTTTATTATTTGTAAACCTTCATCTTGTATTTCTCTGGAAACATCTACTTTTGTTATTAAGTCAATTCTATTTGCCTTATAGCTTTCTTTTATTTCTTTTAAATTTCCCTGAAGAATTGTCTTTCCTCTATTCAATATAAGTATATCTGTACAAAATTCTTCAATTGATGCCATTTGGTGACTTGACATTATTATGTATGTTCCTTTTTCTACTAATTCTAAAATCGCTGATTTTAGTAGCTCTGTATTTATTGGATCTAGACCACTAAATGGCTCATCTATTACTAGTAGTTCTGGATTATGTATTACAGCTGTTATAAATTGTATTTTTTGTTGATTTCCTTTTGATAATTTTTCAGCTGTTAGATTTTTATACTCCTCCACTTCTAATCTTTTTAGCCAAAAATTCATTGATTCTTCTGCATCTTTTTTCTTCATACCTTTTAGCTTAGCAAGATACATTAGTTGTTCACTAATTTTTATTTTTGGATATATTCCTCTTTCTTCTGGCAAATATCCAAAGTTTACATACTTTCTTTCAACTTCTTTTCCATTCCAACTAATTGTTCCTTTGTCTTTTTTTAAAATTCCTAAAATCATTCTGATTGTTGTAGATTTTCCTGCGCCATTTGTTCCAAGTAGTCCAAATACTCCTGGTTTGTTTATTTCAAATGATATATTATCTACTGCTAATTTTTCACCAAATGTTTTGCTAACATTTTGAACTTTTAACCCCATATATCCTCCTTTATTTTAAATTTTTTTCAGTTTGGGACGGTCCTAAATCAAAAATTATAACCATTCATGGTATTTCTTTATATATATGTGTTTTACAACTTGTGCGAGAACAGTATAGCATATATTTAATAGTAATACAACTATGTAAAACTGAATAGGTAGTATAACAAAATTAAATTCCTGAATTCCATGTAAAGCAATAGGTACAATTATTGTTCCTGCAATCGTTACTAGCGACATTATTGCAAGTGGTTTGCTTGCTCTTGATTGTATAAATGGTATTTTTTCTGTACGTATAAAATGTATTATTAAGTTTTGTGAAATTAAACATTCTATAAACCATGCTGTTTGAAAGTAACTTTCCATTTCTACTGAATTATATCCTAATACGAACCAGAATATTGCAAATGCCATTACATCTATTACAGAACTTGTCATTCCCATAACTACCATAAATCTTCCTAGATTTTTTGTATTCCACTTTCTTGGTTTTATTATATATTCTTCATCTACTCTATCATAAGGTATTGCTATTTGTGAAAATTGGAATAGAAAATCTTGAATTAGCATTTGTATTGGTAATAATGGCAAAAATGGTAAAAATATACTTGCTATTAATATGCTAAATACATCTCCAAAGTCTGAACTTATTGCTAGTTTCATATATTTTTCTATATTTGCATATACTTTTCTTCCTTCTAAAACTCCATCTAATATAACTTTTAAGCTTTTTTCTAGTAAAATTATGTCACTTGATTCTTTTGCTATGTCTGCACCTGTATTTACACAAATTCCTACATCTGCTGAATGCAAAGAAGCTGCATCATTTACACCATCTCCCATATATCCTACTACCTGCCCGTTTTTTCTTAATACATTTACTATTCTTTCTTTTTGCATTGGATTCATTCTAGCAAATATATTTATTTCTTCTACTTTTTTACTTAATTCCTCATCAGTCATTTTTTCTAAGTCTGAGCCTAGTAAGACATCTCCATCAATTCCAACTAAGCCACATATATTTTCTGTTGCATATTGATTATCTCCAGTAATTACCTTTGTTTGTATTCCGTATTTTTTTAATTCTTTTATTGTTTGCTTTACATCTTTTTTTGGTGGGTCTAAGAATCCTACTAATCCTATAAAGGTCATGTTTTTCTCGTCTTTTTCATTAAATATATTTACGCCTGAATATTCTTTTTTGCTTGCTATAGCTATTACTTGCATTCCTTTTTTGGCTAATTCTTTTGCTTTTTCTTCAATTTTTTCAATTTTTTCTTTTGTTATATTTTGAATTTCACCTTTGTTATTTACTTTTGTACAAATCTTTAAAATTTCTTCTAATGCACCTTTTGTTATTAATGTGTAGTCATCTTTTTTTACAACTATGCTCATCCTTTTTCTTGTATAATCAAATGGTATTTCATCAACTTTTATATATCCTTCTATATTTACTTTATGCTCTTTTCCAAATGACATTATTGCTCGATCTACTATGTTTTTTAGCCCTGTACTTAAATAACTATTTAAATAAGCGTATTTTAAAATAGATAAATCCTCATCTCCATTTAAGTCTATATATTTTTGTAATACAATTTTATCTTGAGTTAGAGTTCCTGTTTTATCTGTGCAAAGTGTATCAATTGTTCCTAAGTTTTGTATAGCTTTGATATTTTTTACAAGTGTTTTCTTCTTCTCTAGACTCCTACTTCCTTTAGTTAAATTTACATTTACTATCATTGGAAGCATACTTGGAGTAATGCCGACTGCAACTGATAAAGCAAATAAAAATGCTTCACTCCAGTTATTTCTAATAAATCCAAATATTAAAAATACAGCTATAGAAACTATAAGCATGCATTTGATAAGCAATTTTGTTACACTGTCCATTTCTTTGGTATAATTAGTTGGTTCTTTTTTCTTGCTTATTTCTTTATTCATTTTGCCAAGATATGTATCAAATCCAGTTGTTATAACTGCTCCAATGCCTTTGCCACTAACTACATTTGACCCCATTAGACAAATATTTTGAATATTAAATACATCATCATCTTGTTTTCCAGCTTTTCCGGCTATTTTTTCAACAGGTACACTCTCCCCAGTAAATGCTGATTGGTTTACAAATAAGTCTTTTGACTCTAAAAGTACCATATCTGCTGGAACAATTGAGCCTGCATTAAGTGTAATAATGTCTCCTACAACAACATTTTCAGTATAAATAACTGTATCTTTATCTTTATTTCTAAAAACTGTGGTTTTACTTTTTAATTTAGATTTTAACTTTTCATTAAATCTGTAAGTCGAATAATTTTGGACAAAACTAATTAAGGCACTTAATATTCCTAAAATTATTATAATTATTGCACCAAATACATCCTGGTTAATTAAGCTAATAATTGCTAGTATTACTAGTATTAAAATAAATTTATCTTTAAATGAATTTACTAAAAAATATATTGGTCCTCGCTTTTTGTTTTCAGTTACAATGTTCAAACCATTTTCTTCAAGCCTTTTGTTGGCTTCTTTTGTGCTTAAACCATTTGAGTCTGTTTTTAAAATTTTGTAAATTTCTTCATTACTCTTACCGAGAAATCTCGTAATATTTCATTTATTTACCTCTCTGTTTTTTCAATTAGGGACAATCCTAAACCGAAAATTTTATAATTAAATTTTAGTCTAATTGATTGATAAAGTCAATAAATTATGATATATTTAGTTTAGTTACTTTAAGGCAAACTTTGGAATTATAATAATTTATAATCTTGGTTTTATTATCCTTATATGTAAACGGTAATTATTTTACTTTCATAATTTGCAAGTAATAATTACTGAGCTTATAACATATCTTTGTTATAAGGAAAGGAGTTTCTATATGAAACCTATAATTTTTAAAGGCTGTGGCACAGCTCTTGCTACTCCATTTGATGAGAATGGTATTAATTTTAAAGTTTTCGAGGAAATGCTTGAAAATCAAATTGAAAATGGTGTAGACGCACTTATTGTTTGTGGAACAACTGGCGAATCTTCTACAATGACTGAAAAAGAAAGGAAAGACGCTATTAAATTTGTTGTTGATGTAGTTAAAAAACGTGTTCCTGTAATTGCAGGTACTGGCTCAAACAATACTGCCCAAGCTATGGCTATGAGTAAATATGCTGAAGAAGTAGGTGCAGATGGTTGTTTAGTTGTTACTCCATATTACAACAAAACAACTCAAGGTGGTCTGATTGCTCATTATTCTGCTGTTGCTTCTAGCACAAAACTTCCTATTATTTTATATAGTGTAGCTAGTAGAACAGGGGTAAATATTTTACCTGAAACTTGTCTGGAACTTTCTAAAATTCCTAATATAGTGGCTATAAAAGAAGCAAGTGGCAATATATCTCAAATTGCTAAAATAGCTGAGTTATGTGGAGATAATTTACATATTTATTCTGGAAATGATGACCAAGTTGTACCTATAATGTCTTTGGGTGGTTTAGGTGTAATATCTGTTTTATCAAATGTAGCTCCTAAATATACTCATGATATGTGCCAAAATTTTTTTGATGGAAAACTTGATGAGGCTTTAAAAATGCAACTTAGAGCTTTAAGTTTAATTAACGCATTATTTTGTGAGGTAAATCCTATTCCAGTTAAATATGCTTTGAAATTAGGTGGCTATGATTTTGGAAATCCAAGACTTCCTCTTGTTGAATTAACCGACAAGAATAAGGTTGTTTTAGAAAATGAAATGAAAAAGATGAGGTTGATATAATGTGTCAGGGGGCGTCGCCTCTTGACACTAGAATACATTTTTAATACTCAACTTTTCCTTTTCTTTTATATGCTCTAATATATATATACCTTCTTCTATTTCAGGTATTGAGTCCTCAGGTGTATCTGATTCTAAAAATCCTCTTACTAATACAATTTGAGTGTTTACTTTTTCTAACTCATCATGCTCCAAATAGTAAGATAATAATTCATTATCTTCTTCCCATTTATTATAAATTTGGTTTGTTTTGTCTATTAATTCACTTACTTCAATTTCTGAACTAAGTATCTGTTCTTTTAATTCTCCTAATGAGTCCTGTACTCCTCCTAAAGTTTCCTCTGAATACCTTTGAGTCAAATATTCGCCAATTATTATTACTAATATGATTAATATAGTAATTACAGCTTCTCTTCTCATTTTTTACTCCTTTAATTTAAATTTTGCTGTCAATAGGGACGTCCCTTCATTGACACGATAGTGTCAAAAAGGGGCGTCCCTATTGACAAAAAGGAGTGTCCCTATTGACACGATTTCCATATTCTTATTTACCATTTCCGCTTCTTTCTTTTTTCAGTCTTATTTTGACAAAAGAAATTTCCTTTACCATCCATTGTTGCTATTAAAACATTTTCTGGTGTTGTTTTAAATTTTACAATTTGCTTTTGTAGCCATTTTTCATCTTTTCCGATTTTGCTTAAGTTTTCGTACATTATTTTTCCATCAACGATTAAATCATATGGTAGACCTTCATAGTCAGGTTCTATGTTAAAATCTTCTGGTATTGTATTTCTTTTATTTGGTTTTTGAATTACTGAAACTTCTCCATTTGTTTCTAATATGGCATATTCTACATCTCCTAGATTAAATACATCTTTTCCTCTTAATCTTTCTTGAAGTTCACTTACTGTAAATCTTTCTTTTTTTAGAGCTTCTTCATCTATTTTTCCTCTATATACCAAAATTGTTGGCTTTCCACAGGTTATTTTTCTTATACTTACTGATTTTATGTTTAAAACTGTAATTAACAAGTGCATTGCAAGAAGTCCAAGTATTGGTACTATGCCATTGAATATTGGCACTCCAGTATCAGTCATTGGAATTGATGCTAAGTCGGCAATCATTATTGATATTACAAGTTCGAATGGTTGTAGTTGTCCTATTTCTCTTTTTCCCATTAGTCTCATAACTACTAACACTATTATATAAATAATAATTGCTCTTACAAAATTAACTAACATATATGCTCCCTTCTTGCTATTTACAAATTAAAATTCTTTTACACTAGAAATATTCTCATTTTGTATTAAATTCAGTTTTCAATATAAAATTTGTAATTCGTTTGTTTATAGTATTTCCTATTTTTCTATGAATATTTATTTTATACTTAATTTTTTTTGCTCCTTCTCTCATAAAATGAGCTTTATTTTTTTAAGATTTGTATATTTATATTTATTTTGGAAATAATTAGAATAAATAATTTTATTGAGTTTGAAACTTTTGCATATGTTGAATCTCAATGAATATGATTTATTTTTTTGAAAGGAAGGTTTAGTATGAATAGAAATAAAATTCCGCAATTTGTTGGAAGGCTTATTACAGCTATTATTGTTTTAGGTATAACTGCTTTTTTCACTCCTGGTTTTACCGCTTCAAGCATATGGATGGTTGCTCTTGCAATACTTCTTTTAACTGTGTTTGATTTTGTAATTAGCACTTTTACTGCATTATTTACTCATCCAATTGTTAAAGGAATAATAGGTTTTGTATTATGCGCAATTACTTTGTATGTTGTTCAATATGTAGTTACAGGTTATGGTATATCTTGGATTGCTGCACTACTTGGTGCTTTAGTTTATGCAATTGTTGATTATATGTTGCCGGCTACAAATTCTTAGTAGCCGGACCATAAATATTTTTTCCATATTTATCATATCTTGAGCCATGGCATGGACAGTCCCAAGTTTTATCTGCATCATTCCATTCTAATATGCATCCCAAATGAGTGCAAACAGGCTTAATAAAATGTGGCTTTCCATTTTCGTCTTTATACACTCCTACTTTGCTTCCCTCTAAATCTACAACTGCTCCTGAACCTGGTTTTATGTCATCTGTTTCTATATTTTCTGCTTTTATTCTGTCTAATACAAGTGATTTTGTACTATCTACTAACATGTTTTTCATTTCGTCTTTATTTGTAATTGGTTTAAATCTTGTTGATTTAAATATTTCTTCATATATGCTTGCCCCACCAGTAATTTTGTCTGCAATTATATTTGCTGCTACATTTGATGATGTCATTCCCCATTTATTAAATCCTGTCATAACGTATAAGTTAGGCATTAGGCTTGAGTATTCTCCTATATAAGGTATTTTATCAAGCGAAATTGCATCTCTTGTTGACCATTTATATTTTATCTCACAATCTGGATATAATTCCCTTGCCTTTTTCTCTAATACGCCATAAGTTTCGTTATAATCTACTTTTGAACCGGTTTTATGCCCTGCTCCTCCAATCATTAAGATATCTCCAGCAGTTCTAAAAGAAAAATTTGGCTCATCTATACTTAAGTACATATCTTTCGGCAATTTTTCTTTTGTTTTTATTCCTATTACATATGATGATGCTTGATACATTTTTGCAAAATAAAATCCTGGAATTTTTAAAAATGGATATTGACTTGCTAGTACCACATATTTTGCATACACTTTATGTCCATTTGCATAAACTTCATACTCCTCGTTTTTTCTTTTAATATCAGTGCACAACGAATTTGTATATACCCTTCCGCCTTTATTTAAAATGTATTTCGTAAGTCCTGCTAAATATTTTAGAGGATTGAATTGTGCTTGATTTTTAAAAACTACTCCTTTTTGAATTTTAAATGGCAAATCTGATTTTTCTATTTTTTCTGCATTTATATTTATATATTTTAAACTTTCCGCTTCTTCATCTATTTTCTCTATATTTTCTTCATTTATTGTGTAAATGTAATTGTCTTTTCTTTCAAAATCACAATCAATATTACTTTCTCTTATTATTTCTTCTATATTGTTAATTGCTTCTTCATTTGCTTCAAAATATTTCTTTGCAAACTTTATGCCATATTGATTTGATAAATAATGATAAGTGAGACCATGCTGAGATGTTATCTTTGCAGTTGTATGTCCTGTGACTCCATGCCCAATTTCATTTCTTTCAATTACAATTGTTTTATATCCTTTTTTCGTCAAATAATAACTTAAAGTTATCCCACTAATGCCTGCTCCGATAATGCATACATCAGCACTTGTATCCTCGCTTAACTCTCCATTTGAATTTATTTTTTCAGTTTCGTCTATCCACAATGAATTCATATTTATATCTCCTTTAAATTTATGCTATTAATTATTATCTTTTATATTTTTGTTTTTATTCATTTTTTAGGATAGATATTTTCAGTTGAGAACGGACCTTTTTGTAAAATATTTCACAAAAAGGTCCGTCCCAAATTTTAAAAATTATTGTATTTCCGTTGGCATATTCTCATACAAAGGGATAATAAAGTTATAATTTCCATCCACGCTATTTGAATTTTCATATATTTCTTTCATATTAGAAGCTTCTGATTCAGGTGCAAATAGATTTTGCATATATTGGTGCTGATATAAATTTTCGTCTCTGTTATAGTCCACTACATCGAATTTTTGTAAATATAAAGTGTTTTGTCCAACATTTATATACCCTTCTTTTACAAAGTTAATTCCTCCAAGTAGTGCTTTTTCTAGCGAGTCCCAACCTTGTTCATATGCATATTTTGCTGAATTTGTTAGTATTTCTTTTACTGAATTACCACTCGCTTTTATATTAAATGGATTATATACTACTACTCCATTATATTCATATCCTTTAGAAAGTGTTGTTCCTTCTTTTCCTTGTTCTTGAATTAGTCTTGAAGCTACAAAATATGGGTCTATATTTGCTGTTTCACATGCCTTAATTAAGGTGTTTGCAATACTTTCACCTTCTAAAAATGTATTTGTTGTTATATAGCTTATTCCTTCTGATGTGTAAGCTCCTTCTGTATAGTTTAACTCTTTAAATTGAAATACGTTTTCTTCATTTAATATATTTCTAGGGTCCATTTGGTGTGCTATTGCAATATTAGATGCACATAGCCAATGTCCGTTATCAAATGTTTTATCTTTATCTATTTCACATACCCAATTTTCAGGATATTCTGAGTAGTCTGGTATGAGGTTTAATGGATTAGTTCTTGTATCTGAGTGTCCTTCATTTGAAATAACATCGTTCCAATCTAATTTTGTGTAAAAAAGAGTAAAGGTCCAATTAGGATGTTTATTTTTTAATTCGTCTATTAAAGCTTTATATCCAGGATATTTTTCCTCATTAATATTTTTTCCATTATAGACTACATATTTTTGCTTTTGCATATCACTAATTATTATTACAGTAAGTACTAGTACAATAATAATAACTGTTATTGATATTACAATGCTTATTTTTATTTTTGGATTTATACTTTTTATCTTTCTTATTATATTTATAAAAAAATTTTTATTTTCCATATTATTTTTTACCTAAATTATTTTTTATCTATTATTTATTATTTTTATTTTTTCTATTAATTTCTATCTTTTTATTTGCTACTTCTTTTCCTTTTTCAATTGCTTTTTTACTTATTTCTACCGCTTTTTTTCCTTTATCTGCTGTATCACTTGCCACTTTTTTTACTTTTTCTTTTATAGTTTCTAAATTAGGAAACGCATCTAATAGTCTTCTACCTTTCCAGTTAGATTTAAGTATTTCCCTCGCTTTACTTGTTATTTCATATGTATCATCTTTTTTATTTTGAGAAGCTACATTTTTTACAGTTGATGTAACCTTTGAAATTACTTTAAATGATATAATTACATCTACTATTAGTATAATAAATAATACTAAGCTTATTATGTTAGATATATTTGATGGTATATACTTTAACAAATTATAAAAAAATGGATTTAATATATATATAATAAGTAATCCTAGTATTCCAAATGGAATCATTGTTTCTAAGCATATTCTTCCATTTATATTAAATTTATACTGACTATAATCCCACCATCTTGCATGAAATAACTTTTCCATTAACCAACTGGTTATATATTCAAGAGTACCACAAAGTATGACAGCCATGCAAAAAACGACAAACCAATCGTCTTTATAGTTTGATAGAGCTAAAGTTATAATAATAGCTCCACAACCATATATAGGGCAAATTGGACTAATTAGAAATCCTCTATTTACTATCTTTTTGTCTACTATTGAGCAATTTATTACTTCTACAACCCATGCTAAAAATGAGTAA
>CAMMLF010000013.1 GCA_946497585.1 uncultured Clostridium sp. | reverse complement strand
TCAAATGATTGATACACATTTCCTATAATTGCCTTCAATCCTTTATCTCTTTCAAAGCCAAATAATTCGCTTTCTTCTTTATATTTTAAACTATTTATAATAGTCATACAATCATCATAAGTTATTACTCTTGTATCTACATTTCCATCTGGCTTTTTTAATGTTTTATGATCATATTCTTCTAGCATATCTAATGCTCGTGAATATTCTCCAATAACTTTTAATATCTCTTTTGCATCATCATTTAAAATAATTTCATTCTTTTTTTCTTCCATAAGAACACATCCTTTACTAAATATTTAGTTCTTACTACATTTATTTACTCAATATTATATTACAATTAATTACTATATAAACTATAGTAGTATTCTATAACAAGTCTAAAGAAAAGTCAACTAAATTTAGTTATTAATTTTGGTCTTTATTTAATATTGCAACTATTGAATCTAATGCAGATGGTAATTCTGATGTTGATGTTTTTTATACCAAATCGTCTTATGAATTCCTTTCAAAAGCCAATTCATTAACAAACTCAGCCTCTAATTGATTCAAACCTTCTAAGTAATTATTCCTTAATCTTTCTTCGCTAATCATCAATCCAATTGACTGTTTAGCATCAGCTATTCTCTGAAGATACTCTTGAGGCTTTTGCAACAAAGCTTTTCTTCCTTTATTACGTTCAGAAATAATAGCTTCGTGAGCATTAGGATATTTATCATCACCAGTAGACCAAACTAGTTGTGGATGTATAGAAGTTTTTCCTCTTGTAAACACATTGATTCTTGTACTTAATCCTCTTTTTTGTATCTCAATTAATTCTTGAAGCAAAGGACTATACATTCTATCATGATTTGCTCTAGCAACAGGTCTTGGGTCGAATCCCAGTTCCATTAATTTTATGTCTCTTTCAGTACATGCTAAAAAGCTTTCGTACTTATCTACAGCCATAATATTTATATCAACTTCATATCCACTATCTATAAATTTTTGCATACCATTATAATCTTTTTCACCTTTTGTTAATGAGCATTCTCTTAAAATATTAAGCTTATTTGCAATTAATTTATTAAATATAACTGGTTTTGCAGGTTTAACAAACTCTCTAGATAGAGAATAACATTCATTTGGTAATAGTTTTAAAAGTTCATTATAATATTTATGATATGTTGCAATTTTATCTGAACCTACTTCAACAGCACATTTTCCTTGTTGTGCTAATTGCATCTGTAAATATTTTCCCAATGTGGTTTTTCCAGAACCTGGTTGACCTGTTAAATATATAATGGTTGGCTTGTCTGATGCTAAATCTTCTAAGTTTTTGGCATCTTTTTTCATTTTTTTTGCTTCAATTAATAATTGTGTAAAAAAATCTTCTATTCCCACTTTTATATCTTCTTCATCTAACTTATAACTTTCATAATTAATCATTTAAATTCCCCACTCTTTTCAATTCTTCTTTTAATTCTTTTTCATCCATATAGTACATTTCTTCCTTCTTATCCAACATTTTTTCTAAAGTTTCAATAAGCTTCTTTTTATCCATATTTCTATTTTCTTTAATAAATTTTGCAATTTTTTGTTGCATTATTATTTCAATAACTTCAATATTATTACTCATATTCAACCTCTATATCCAATTTTCAACTAAAGATTCATCAATGTTCAAATTGCCCTTACCAGTTGCCATATTAATGCCTTCTTTATTAATTCCATGGTAATCACTTCCACCACTTCTTAGTAGCCCTTTTTCCTTAGTTATGTTTAACAAGTACTTAATTTGATCATCTGTAAATTCACTGTGGTAGCATTCAAAGCCATCTATATCATAATTTTCTATAAGGTCATTTATAAAAGCTTCTTTGTCTTTAATAGCCTTATATATGAATGCATGTGCTATGAAAACTAGTCCACCAGCATCTTTAATTGCCTTTATGGCAGTTTCTAAAGAAGGATAATCACCACTTTTATCTATATACAGAATACTATTCATATCACCACAGTATTTTTTATTGAATGTAGTAAAATCATTTAAAATATCATCTGCATAAACACCTTCGTTTTCTTTATATTTTTTTAGGTCAGAATATATGGTAAAACTTGCCCAGTCTGTTTTAGGATTCCAATCAATTTTATCTTTTTCAGTTAATTTAAATCCAAGTTGTTTACATGCATCATATGTTTTATCAAAATATTTTCTTTGTAATACTTCCTTAGATTTATCTTTATAAAAATTTTTTACCCATTTGCTCATTTTATTTAAGTCGTATTTATAACCTAATACCTCAATAGTTCTCTTTTTATAAATACATTTTATTTCAATTCCTGTAATTATTTTGCCAGAGAAAAGTTTTTCAAGATGTTCTTCTCTTATTTCTTCATGAGCATGAAGGTTATCGTGATCTGTAATAGAAATGTATTTTAATTTCATGTCCTCAGCTTTCTTTATTAGTTCTTCTGTAGTATCTGATCCATCAGAATTTTTTGTATGCATATGCAAATCTATCATAATATTCCTCCTTATATTTAAATTATAACTATAATTATACTATAAAACTTATGTTTTTGTCTATATTTAGCAAATCTTAAGTTTTAAATTTATTATTGATAATTTTTACGTTTTATTATTTTCTAGATTTATTTATCACCTCAAGTATTTGCTCTTCACTAATACTTCCTTTTCTTAAAATCAAAGGCTTATTATCTTCAATTTTGACAATAGTAGAACCAATACCAAGTTTGCTAGGTCCACCATCTATATAATAATCTACTTTATCTCCAAAGTCTTTTATAGTATCCTGAATATTTGTACCAGAAGGTTTGCCAGATATGTTAGCACTAGGTGTTGCAATAGGTAGATTTGCATATTCTATAAGCTTTCTAGCAATTATATTATCAGGCATTCTTATTCCAACTGTGTCTGCATTGTTTGTTAAATTATCTGGCACAACTTTATTTTTCTTTAAAATAATTGTGAGTGGACCCGGAAAAAAAGCTTCCATTAATTTATATTCCATATCAGAAATATTTTCGGTAACTGCCTCAATCATTTTTAAACTAGATACCAGTAAACTTATCGGTTTATTTAACGGTCTTTGCTTAACCTCATATAATTGGGTAATTGCTTTACTATCTAATCCATTTGTACCAATGCCATATACCGTTTCTGTTGGAAACACTACAATTCCACCTTGTTTTATTATATCGGCTACTTCTTGTAATTTTTTATAATCTATTTCATTTCTGCAATCTAAATAATTAATCATTCCAAAATTCCTTTCAAAAATCTTCATACTTTTTCTCAAAACTCAGATTAGTTCTGTTATACATTATATTATACCATACATTTTACTAATTTTAAACAAAATACTTACAATTTACAGCTGTCTTGTCAAAAAAGCTCCAATATACATTCTTCCGCATTTGCTTTCAATAAAATATACAAAGTTGCGTGAAATTTTTTCTCTATAACTATTTATTTTTTGAGTTTATTAGTATATAATACTTTGTAAAATAAAGAAATAATATGCTTTAATTGCAATTTAATAATGGCAAGACATGCATATATGAGGTGAACCTATGATAAACACAGAAAATAACCCAGAATATTTGAATTCATTTTTGCAATATCAATTAGCCTATAAACGTAAATCTCCAGAATCAGTTAATCAATACAACTGCGATTTAACAATGTTTCTAAGATATATGAAATATCATTTTGGATTAACAAAAGAAAAAGAATTTAATCAAATAACTATAAAAGATTTTTCTTTAGACCAGCTATCTAAAATTCAAGAAGAAGATATTCACTCTTTTGTTTCATATCTTTCTATTAATCGTAGGTGTGGTCCTGCTACTTGTGCAAGAAAAATCTCTACTATTAGAATATTTTTTAAATATTTAACTATAACTTCAAAAATGTTAAAAAATAACCCTGCGCAAAACCTAGAAACGCCTAAGTTAAACAAGAGATTGCCTAGATATTTAACTTTGGAAGATAGTCAAAAGCTTTTAGGCAATGCATTTGTGGATGAAGAAAACAAAAATAAAGAAAGAGATTTTGCTATAATTACTCTATTTTTAAATTGTGGGCTTCGTTTATCTGAGCTTGTTGGAATAAATATTGCAGATATTAAGTTTGATGATCAAAAAATGACTGTAATTGGTAAAGGTAACAAAGAGCGTTCTATTTATTTAAATAAGGCATGTATTGATGCAATTAAATCTTATTTAGATGTCAGACCTAAAGAAGGTGTTAAAAAAGATAGTAAAAATTCAGATAAAGCCTTATTTTTAAGTAATTACAGACAAAGAATTAGTAAACGTACAGTTGAAAACGTTGTTGCAAAAGAATTACAAAAAGCTTGCTTAGATACCACCAAGTATTCAACTCACAAGCTAAGACATACTGCTGCAACTTTGATGTATAAGTATGGCAATGTTGATATAAGAGCTTTGCAAGAACTTTTGGGACATCAAAGTATCTCAACAACTGAAATATATACTCACGTTGATAATGAGCAAGTTCGTAATGCTGTGGAAAGCAACCCATTGGCTGATTTTAAAGCAAAGTAGTTTTATATACTTTTAAGACATAATATGTGTTCTATCATATATTGTGTCTTTTTTGTACTTAAAATAATTATTTTTTAATTCCAAACCATTCTCTTTTTATTATGTAAATTCATATTATAATAGTAAAGTTACATTACATATACAATTTCATAAATTATATTTTAATGTAGCTTACAATAAGATTTTCAAGAAGGAGGTATATGAAATTTAAAGATTTAAAAATTGGTTTTGCCTTAACAGGTTCATTTTGCACCTTTTCTAAGACTATTCCCAAAATAAAAGAACTTGTTAAAGAAGGAGCTGAAGTCATTCCTATTATGTCATACAATGCGTATGAATTAGATACCAAATTTGGTAAAGCTAAAGACTTTATAGCTCAAATTGAAGAAATTACTGGAAACAAAATTATCCATACTATACAAGGAGCTGAACCCATTGGTCCAAAGAAAATGACTGATATAATGATTATTGCTCCTGCGACAGGAAATACTATAGCAAAACTTGCAAACGGTATTACAGACACTCCTGTTACTATGGCTGCAAAATCTCATTTAAGAAATGAGAATCCTTTAATTATAGCCATTTCTACCAATGATGCATTAAGTGGTAGTGCTGAGAACATAGGTACATTATTAAACAGAAGAAATTATTATTTTGTTCCATTTAGACAAGATAATCCTATTACTAAGCCAAGGTCAATTGTTTTTGATGAAGAATACATTATAAAGACAATAGAGTACGCTTTGAATAGAGAGCAAATTGAGCCAATAATGTTATGACTATAATAGCATTCACAATATATTTTCTTGACAAAAGAAATAGAATAAGTATCAAAAGCAAAAGTGGGATCTATTTCCCACTTTTTGCATTTGTATATTCTTTTTTAATTTCTTTTTCAATTTTTTCAAACTTACCTACTCTAGAAATTATAGAAATATCTTCAAATATAGATATAAGTTCTACTATCATTAATATTGCTCCGCAAACTCTTGTAAGTAATTCTAATGATGAAACAGGATTAAATAAAATGACCATTCCAAAAAGTCCTGTTAAAATTGACATTGCAAGTAGTACTCCCCAATGGCTATCATAAATATCTCTTATGTTCATAGATATTTGAAGTTTGAAAATACTATCTACTATTATCCAAATTCCTAGTATTATAGGTAACAAATAACTTACATTATAATAATTAATCATTAAAACAAATCCTAATATAATGTAAATAATTGCTTGTACTAATTCACTACTAAAAAATCTGTAATCGTTTTTAATAGAAAAGTATGAGACTAAATGAACTAATCCATCAAGTACAAGTATAACTCCAAATACAATCATAAGTACATTTATTGTGCTAATTGGTCTAGTAAACATAAATAGTCCAAATACTAATAATACAATTGAAAGTATGATTGAATTTCTTCCTAGTTTTCTAATGTATTTTTCCATAAATAAATCCTCCTTTGTTTTTATATTTACGCGTTAAATTAAGCAATAAATATTTTTATACATATATATTAACACAACAAAATATTTTTGTGAAGTAATTATCAAAATAATTTTGCTCTCCTATAATATTTTTGCCTAACTATTGCTTTTCACCATTTGCAATATATTTTAAATATGCAAAAATGAATCCATTTAGGTTTCCATCCATAACACCTTGTACATCCCCCACTTCATAATTAGTTCTGTGGTCTTTTACTAAGGTATATGGGCAAAATACATACGAGCGTATTTGACTTCCCCATGCAATGTCCATTTGAACACCTTTTAAATCGTCTATTGTTTCTTTATTTGCTTTTTCTTTTAAAGCTAGCAATTTAGATTTAAGCATTTTCATAGCTGTATCTCTATTTTGAAATTGGCTTCTTTCAGTTTGACAAGCAACGACGATTCCAGTAGGAATGTGAGTCAGTCTAACTGCTGAAGATGTTTTATTTATATGTTGTCCTCCTGCACCAGAAGACCTAAAAACATCCATTTTAATGTCATCTGGATTAATGTATATATCTTCGTCTTCATTTATTTCAGGTAAAACTTCAACTGAGGCAAAAGATGTGTGTCTTCTTCCACCACTATCAAATGGAGAAATTCTAACTAATCTATGAACTCCATGTTCACTTTTTAAATAGCCATAAGCATACTCTCCTGAAACCTGAAAGGTAACACTTTTAAGTCCTGCCTCTTCCCCATCTAAATAATCCAATTCTTCTACTTTAAAATCATTTGCATTTGCCCATCTAGTATACATTCTATAAAGCATTTCAGCCCAATCTTGAGCCTCTGTTCCTCCTGCTCCTGGATGAATTGTAATTATTGCATTATTTGCATCATATTTGCCAGAAAGAAGTGTAGAAATTTCAAGTTCATTAATTTTATTTTCTAAATTTTTAAGTGCATCAGTTATTTCTTTTTCTAAATTATTATCATTTTCTTCTACAACTAAATCAAAGATTTCCTGAGTAGCATTTAAGTCATTTTCTACATCTTTAAATAATGTAACTTTCTTTTTTAAAGAAGATATTTTGGATAGAACTTTGGCTTGGTTTTCTGTGTCTTGCCAAAAGTCTTGACTTAAAGTTTGCTTTTCTAAATTTGCTAATTCTTCTTCTACTTCAGAGAGTTTCATCGATTCTTTTATATCTGAAAGCTTTGTTTTTAAATTATTAATTTGCCTTGATACCTCATCTATGTCTAACATGTAATTCTCCTTAATTTTTTACTCAATAAAGTATATCATATTATTCAGCTAATATCTATAGTGATATACAAATTTTAAGGAATTTGATATACAATTCCATTTTATTAAACCTCTTTATTACAAATTCTCCTTTATTTCTGGAAACAAATCATAAACATTAAAACCTAATTTACTGTCAAAAAATTCTTTTAGCTTATATGTTTCTTTTACATGATATTGTGTATTTTCATGAGCACCCTTTCTTATAATTAAATCAATCAATCTCTTGTCCACTGTCATTACTTTATCAGTACACATTAAATCACATAAATTAATTATCTTTTCGTAAATTGTATATTCATGCTCTTTTATGAATTTAGTTCTAAAAGGTATATCTTCAGGTATTCCGCCTGCAACACAATTAACATCATTATTTAAAAATGAATGTGTTAGACAAATATTTGCATATTCTTCATCATATCCCAATTCTTTGATATAATAGTAACCATTAACACTGTGATTTTTAGGACCATTTATCTTTTTACCTATATCATGAATATAACCTAAAGTTTTAGCAAAATCTACATCAAGTTTCAAACTTTCAGCTATTTTTCCTGCTGAGTTTCCTACACAAATAGAATGGTCTATCCAATGGTCATTTTCTACTTCTTTTCGTATTTCTTCTAGCATATTTAAAGCCTCATTACTTGTGAGTTTCATATAGCCTCCTTTTTTAATTAAATCTTTTATTTTCTAATTTATATCGCCAAAATCACACTTTTGCAAGTTTATTTATTTTACTATATATATCGTACCAACTATAACATCTAATAATATTAGGATTTTCACAATCTTTATTATATCCTGCATGAAAACAAATTACTGGTATTATTTTTGATATTTTATTTATATTATCTACTTTATCTTCAATCATTAAATCTATATTATTTTCTTTACAAATATCTAGCTTATCTTCTGGACTAAATATTATTTTATCATAATTTATATGATGATTTTTTAGCCAGTTCAAAACTATTTGTTGATTTTCTTCAATGCTCATTACATCTGCTGAATGAGATAAGAAACTTCCTCTTGCTGTTATTATATAAATTTGGTGCCCATCTTGTTTTAATTTATCAATAACTTCATTTGCAAATTTTCTTACTTCTACATTTAAAGAATATTCTTTAAAATATTCTCTCCAAAACTCTTCATCTAATTTATCATCAACATTAAAGATTTGGTTTGTATCATATCCTTCAAAATCTACTATTTCTTTTTGATATCTTTCATAATAAAATTTACTACCATAATCCAATTGCCAACGCTCAACATCTGTTAAAACTCCATCTATATCTATTCCAATTCTCATAATTAGTTTCTCCAATCTTATAAAAATGAGTTTTTATCATTTAAACCTTTCTTATTTTGCTATGTCTTATTCACAATCATATCTACTTTTCCATCTTTAAGATATATAATCTTATTTGAATTACTGATTGTAGATTTTCTATGTGCTATTATAATCACTGTACTGTCTTTTGATATTTTGTTAATTATCTTTTGCATCATATCTTCTGTTCTTAAATCAATACTTGAAGTTGGTTCATCAAAAATATAAATATCTGCTTTATGTAGCACCGCCCTCAAAAAAGCTATCATTTGAAGTTGCCCAAGTGATAATTTTTCTTTGCTAATATTCTCGTTTAAACCATTTTTAAAACTATTTAATACTTTTTCAAATCCTATATCTTTTGCAAGCAATTCTATCTTTTCATCAGTTACGTTATTGCTTCCAAGAGTTATATTGTTTTTTAATGTATCATCTAAGATATATGGTGTTTGTGATATATATGATATATTTTCTCTAATATCTCTTATTTTTATATTTGATATGTCTTCATTATCTATTAATATTTTTCCCGACTTTATAGGATATAGTCTCATAAGTATGTTGGCAAGTGTAGTTTTTCCAACTCCTGTTTTTCCTGCAATCGTTACGACTGTTCCTTGTTTTATTACAAATGAAATGTCTTTTAATACATTATGTTCTCCATATTGCATATATACATTTTGAAATTCTATATCACCTTTTAAACTTTTTTTACTTTCACCCTTCTTTATATCTTCTACTCCATCTTCTTTTAACAATACATTTATTCTTTGTAATGACATAAATGAAGACTGTATTTCTTCTAATTGGTCAAATATTTCATTTAAAGGTGTTCTACATTCTTTAATGTAATTTATAACTAAATAAATGCTTCCTAAAGAAAAGACTCCATCTATATTTAGAGCATATTGTAATATAATATAAATTGCTAAAGCTTGTATTATTGTTGATAGTGGATAGGAAAAACTCTCTAAAAAAATGAATTTTTTTCTAAAAACAAATTCTTCATCCAATGTATCATTAATTTTTTGAGCTGTACTTTTCTGCAAATGAAATAAATATGTTAGTTTATTTTTATTATACATTTCTGAATATTGCATATTTTCTTTATCTCTTCTGTTTAATATTTGTTTGCTACATTTTGCAACTTGATGCGTAAATATATATGAAACAAGTGCTGTTAATATCATTGCCATGCTTCCTATAATAGCTAGCTTAATATCTGCTAAAAACATAAACGCAACCATTATTGCAATATATAAAATATCATTTACCAGAACTTGTAGTGTTCCTAAAAATAGTGATGAAACATTTTCTATGTCTGCCGTTAACCTTGTGTAAATTTCAGATGAATTGTATTTTTGATAAGTAGTCATGTTCCATTTTAGAACATGACAAAACAGCTTTTCTCTTAAGTCTTTAAGTATCTTTGTCATAGCTTTATTAATTGCTGTATTTTTCAAGTCTTTTGCAATGATTAGAAAAATATGTATCAAAATATATATTATTACTAGGTTTCTTAAAATTATTGTAATATTGGTATTATTAAAATCAAGATCTAATATTCTTTTTAGAACAAATGGATGCATGGCATTTAGTATGTTTGCTAAAATTAAAGTCATAGCAACTATTAAAAATATTTTAACATTTTTCTTTAGTATGGATTTCATCTTTTTTCTCCTTTTCTTCTAACAAATATACTTCTTGGTAAAATTTATTTCTCTTGACTAATTCTTTATGAGTTCCACTATCTACAATTTTTCCATCTATTAGTACATAAATTTTATCTAATTTTTCTAAACTAGATACTTTATTTGAAATTACAATCAAAGTTTTATTTTCCACTTCATTTAATATATTATTCATTATTCTCTTTTCTGTATTTGAATCTAATGCAGACATAGTATCATCATAAATATTAATTTGTCTTGTATTAGATAAATTTCTTGCTATTGATACCCTTTGCTTTTGACCTCCAGAAAGTTTTACACCTTTCTCTCCTACAATTGTTTTTTCTTTATTTTTTAATTTTTGTATATCTTCTTTAAGTTCTGATTTTTCTAAAATATTGTTTAATTCATTATCTTTTAAATTTTCCCTTATATCAATATTAGATTTTATTGTATCATCTAATATAACATTCTGTTGGAACGCATAATTAAATTTAGAAAATAAATCATCTTTCTTATATGTACTTATATCTTTGCCATTAATAAATACCATGTTTTGTGGAATTTCATAAAAGCCTGATATTATATTCATTAAAGTAGTTTTTCCACTTCCTACTTGTCCAACTATTCCTATTTTATCTCCATTATGAATTATCATGTTAATATCATCTAAGGCTGGCTTTTTTGCATTGTCATACCAATATGATAAATGTTTAATTTCTATTGTTTCGATTTTATCTAAAGTTTCTCCAACATTTGCGTATTCATCTAAGTTTAGAAAATAATTAAATCTATTTAGTGATTGTCTTAAATATGGCATTTTTTCTAATAAGTTTTGCATTCCTGCTATAAAATTACTTAATGCATTACTTATATAGCCGATAAAAGCAGTTAATTCACCAACTGTCATTGTATTTAATCTTATGTAATGTATGCCTACTGTAAAACTTATAATATAACACAAGCCATTTAAGATATTTATAATTCTATTTATTTTATTTTTATCTACTCCTACATCATAATCGGCTTTATACATATTTTGATTTATGCTTTTAAATTTTTCTATTTGTATGCCTTGCTGATTATATGATTTAATTAATAGAAAACCATCTGTGTTTTGTTCTATATTTTTCGATAATTCAACATAAGTTTTTCTTGATATTTCAATTTTCTCTTTTAATCTTTTATAATAATGTAGCATGCAAATTATTGCTACTGGAAAAATAGGAATTAGACATAAAGCTAAATCTTTATTAAACTGTCCCCCAATTAAGATTATCGCCATAAGAGGAGCAATTACAACTTTTGTAAGATTAAACCAATTATTTCCTAATATTCTATGAATAGATAAAATTTCTTTAGATAAATATGCTAGAAAAGCTCCTTTATTTTCTTTTTCAAAGTATTCTGGTTTTACTTTCTGTAAGTGTTTAACTACTTCTTTTCTTAAATATGTATCACTTTTTCTTGAAATTGTAAAATAAAGAAATCGATGTAGCAATCTTGGAATAATGGAAATTACAGTATAAAATATTAGCCAATATACTTCTTGCATAATAAGTACTTTATCTATATTTGCTTGTGTTAGTATATCTAATATTTTTCCTATACTTTCTGGTATTTTATATGCTATATATATTGATATTGTATGAAATACCACTCCAAGCAAATGATAAGGCAGTATTCTATTTAATTCTTTTGTTATTATCTTGTTATATTTTTTCATTTGGAACTCCCTTTTAGTAAACTATCATTTCTACCCCGTCTTCTTTTATGATTACATCTTTTAAACATTTTTTCATTAATTCTTCTCTTGTATCATCTCTTAAATGAGTAGCTATAATTTTATTTTTATATGTTTTCCTTATTGTTTCTATGTTATCTATTCCCATATGATATTTAGTTCCTTCAATCAGGGATATATCTGTAATTACAATTTCGCTATTTTTAAATATGTTTAATACCTCATCACATAAACAACTATCTCCTGTAATTCCTATTTTATTATTTATTATATATCCATAGCTTTCTATATTGTAATGATTTACTTTTTGAACCATTATATCATAATCATTAAATATTTCTATTGCCTTTGTTTCAGGTAATATCTCCATGAACTTTATTTTTTCTTCAAAAAACTTATCGAAAAAATCTTGATAGTATATATGACATAACCCTATTAAGTTTTCTTTTAATCCTTTTGGTCCTACAATATATATTGGTTTTAAGTTTTCCTCTACTTCTAAATTCAGTATTAGTGCTGGTAAATCTGCATAATGGTCTGCATGAAGATGTGTTATAATTATCATTTTTAATTTTGATAAATCATAATTTACTTTTCTTAGTTCTTTTAGTACACCATTTCCTACATCCACTAATATTTTGTCATCTATTAATTCACTTGCACAATTATATTTTGAATATATTGCTCCTGTTCCTAATAATCTTACTTTCATTTTTTGCTCCTAAATACGTTTGATTTTATAGTATATATCATACCAACTATATGCCCTTGTTAAATCAGCAAATTCAGTGTTTCTATTATATGGATAATCAAATATAATCACATTAGTATTACCAATTAATTTTATTAAATTAATTGGGTCATCTTCAATCATAATATCTATATTATGGTCTTTACAAGATTTTCCTTTATCTTTTACATCAAATATTATTTTATCATAATATATTTTATTTTCTTCTAACCATTTCTTTGTGATTGCTTCTACATCTTTTTTTAAAGAATCAGGAAACCATTCATCATTATTCTTTCTTGCAGTTATAATATAAATTAGATTGCCTTCATCTTTTAATCTACTAATAACCTCTGATGCATATTTTTTTGCTGGTAATTTAACTACTAAATCTCCTCTATATTTATTCCAAAATTGATGTGCAATATCTTCTCCCCATAAAAACATATCAGTAGTATCTATAACATTAATATTTTCAAGCTTATATTTACCTAATTCATTACAAAACTTTGTACCATAATCTATACAAAAGTTATATTGTGAGTTTAAAACGCCATCTATATCTATTCCAATTCTCATAATTAGTTCTCCATATTGAATTATTTATTTTTATGTCTTTTTATTAGCACACGATTTTATGAATTCAACAAAAATGTTATTCATTTTCTCATCAATTTTATATAAACTTTCTGGATGAAATCTAAGTCCCATATAAAAACTTTTATCTTTAGCCTCTACTACTTCAATATTTCCATCTTCATCAAATGCAACTTTATCTAATTTTGGGCATTCTAAAACTGTTCTTTTGTGTCTGGAATTTACCATAATTTCCTCTTGTCCTACTATTTTATAAAATTTTGAACTTCTTAATATTTTTATACTATGTACATATGTGTCATTTACTCTCATATGTTTTTCAGGGTTTGAGATTAAAGTAGTTTTTCCACCTAAAGCTCCTACTATATAATTCTGTCCTGCACACATACCTAAAACTGGAATATCATTATCATAACAGTATTTTGCAATCCAATATTCATAAGCTTCATTTTCTGTACCGCCTTGCAATATAATTCCATCACATAATTTTATTTGTTCTATTATTTCTTCTATTCTTATTTTTTGTTCATATGTTTTCCAATCATCCCCGCAATATTGGATTTTATCATTTGGTGAAAGTATTGCTATTGCAATTGCTCCATTATCAAAAATCGTTTGTTTTACTTCATCTCTAATTAAACCATTTGTTCTAGTATCATTATTCTTTTTATGTTTTGTTACAATACCTATAATTACTTTGCTCATACATTTCTCTCCTGCATTCTTGCAATTTAGATTTGATTTAATATTCCTTCTACAACTTTTTTTACAGTTTCTCCTGTTACTTGATAAGCATTTATGCCATTTCTAATTGCTCCATCTACATTTTCTTTATTATCATCGAAAAAATAAATATTTTCTGGCTTCGTATTCAATTTGTTAATTACATATTGGTAAATATCATCATTAGGTTTAAGCATATCTAACTTAAAAGATAAGAACATCTCATCAAATATTGAAACATCAAAATGTTTTATAAATTTTTCATAGTCTATTTCCTTTAAATTTGATAAAAGATAAACTTTATAACCTAAATTTTTTAATTTTTTTATAATTTCAATAGTATCGGTAAAGAATTTGTTATTATTTACATATATATTTTTGAATTCCTCTAATGTGATATCATCATCCATATATCCTTTTAAATATTCAAAAAAATCTTTTGTACTTATTTCTCCTTTATGTACTTTTATAGATTCTGCACTATTATTAAATTTATCTAAAAATTCATCATATGATACTTTCCATTTTATTTGTTCATATAGTTTTTTTGAAACCATTGGTACTGAAAGCACCCCACCTAAATCAAATACAAAATATTTCATAAATTTTCTCCTTCTTATTTTGCCTTTTTCTGATATTCTTTTACTTTGTTGATTTCTTTATTATATATTTTTTCCAAAACCCATTTTTCAGTTACAGCATCCTTTATTTCATCGACATTAATCCACCTAACTCCACTATTTTCATCTTCTTTTATTCTAGTAACTTCATTTTCATCCACTTCCATCAAATATGTAAGATTTAAATGTTCATGAGAAGAAACATATTTACCTCTTTTAATATGTCCATCTACTCCCATTATTTCTAGAGATAAGGGGTTGTCTCCAATAACTTTAACATTCTTTACTCCAGTTTCTTCTTTAAGCTCTCTTATAGCAACATTTAACAAATCAGGATCACCATCTGCATGGCCTCCTGTCCATGACCAAGATTTATATATGTTATGATATATCATCATAACTTTTGTTCTGTCTTTATTTATTACCCATGATGATGCTGTAAAATGAGCAAACTCATTATTTCTAGTTAATACATCATCAAATGTATTTATATATTTTAGCATTGTTTCTTTATCTTTGGCTTCTTGCTCATTATATGGTACATATTTTTCTATTGTCTCTTTTAAATTCATTTTATTTACCTCCTATATTCATAATGCCCCCCATTCTTAAATTTTCAGCAATTAACAATCCTTATTTATATTACCAATTTTTTTATTTACTAACTTTACATATCCTACTTCTCTCATGTATCCTAAGCTATCATAAAATGACTGTGCCGCTTCATTCTCAGTTTCTGCTATTAAAGAAATAAAATCGCAATTATTTTTCTTAGCAAAATCATAAATATATTCAAACATTTTAGTTCCAATTTTTTGTCTTCTATATTCTTTTTTTACACCAAAATTCCAAATTGTAAGAAAAGGTTTTAATTCTTCTACTATGTCATAATTAATAATAATCGACGCTAATCCAACAACTTCACCATTTATTTTTGCAACTATATTATGATAAGCAGGATTGTTATATATATTATCATAAGTATTCAGCAATTTTTCATAATCTGTTTTTAGATTATGATTGTTATCATAAATACTAATAGCTTCTTTTAAATCTTTCTTTTCTAGCTTTTCTATTAATATATCCATAATTTTTTCCTTTCTTTAAATTATCCTTTTATGCTATTAATTATTTTTTAATACTCCTAATCCAATATGTATTTTTTTATTATTAATCAAATACTTTTTTAACTTTTTTTGCAACTTAGTATCTTCTTTAAGGAAATTATAATTTATTTTTTCTCCTTTTTCTTGAAAAACAAAATTTAAAAATTCTTTATTATTTTCAGTTTGCTTTATAATATCAAACTTATCCTTAAACTTCAAAATGTTACTTCCTTTATCTAATATATCATCTAATTCATTACTAAGCAACCATGACTCTGTTATGTACATATAATTTCCTTCTTTGTACTTTAAAACTTCGTTTGGAATTTCATCTGGATATTCATATTGCAATCTTCCCACTTGTATTATCTTTCCATTTATAAAGTATGAGCCCAAAACCATTTGCCTAAATCCTATTCCATCTATATTAAATCTCTTTTTATCCAAAAAGCAACAAGCTTTTATATTTTTTATTTGCTCTTCTATTTGTTCTTTATCAAAATTCCTTTTTCCCATATTCTTTTTATGTATTTCACAACCACTTAATAAAGCAATCACTGGTACCATATAACTTCCGGCATTTTTAAATAAATTATTAGATATTTCCCAGTTCCATATATCTTTATAAAGTTCAGTTCGGTCTATAAATAGAATATAATAAAATAAATAAAGTATAAGTTGTAATTTTTTATCTTTTTTAATCAGTTCTATTGTTTCAAAAAGATTAGTTTTGAATTCTTCGTCATCAATTCTATAAAATTCTAGAATATTAGAAAAATACCTCTTATCTAAAAATTTCTCTAAAGATATTTCTTCCATGTTCATATTTTTAAATGCTTCATACCAAGATTTGGGTACTTTAACTAATCCTATATATTTTGCAAGTTCTTCTACACTATTCATAAATTACCTCAAAATAATTTCTGTTTTTAATGTTCTATTCATAAATAATATTATTCATACCACTCCATAATGTCTTTTAATTCCTTCCTTGGCTTTGGTTTAGGCATGCCATTTGGTATACCTAAAGAAACAGCACAATTAAGCTCCATATCTTCATGCTTTAATAGACTAGAAACTTCATCGGCAACATATACTATATCTCTAATCCATAAGCTACCAACACCTAAGTCTGTTGCCCTCAAGCACATATTTTCTATGCATGCACCTATTGATAAATTATCTGATATAATCCAATTATCATCTTTTTTTCTAAATATAAGAACTAATATTGGTGCTTGCTTTATCACATTAGTGGTATGTTCTATACTATTAGAAAAGTTCTGCTGTCCATAATTACTTTTTGTATACTCTATCATTAAATCAGCTACTTTTTCTTTCCAAGTGTTCTTTAATACAACAAAATACCAATTTTGTCTATTTTTAGCTGATGGTGCAAGTCTACCACAATTCAATATATCTTCGACAACTTCTTTACTAATATTTTCATTTTTAAAATTTCTAATACTTCTTCTTTCTTCAATTACTTGTTTTGTTTCCATACATTCTCCTATAATATCGAATTTTTTAACCTTCCTATATTACTCAACTATTAATTTATCATTTTATATAATTTCATTGTAATATTCAAATACACTAATGCAAGTATTAGCAATAAAATCATAACATAGAAAATATCAACTTTAAGTAATATATTCTTTTTATTACTCCAACTCAATATCTTTTTTATCATACTGTTCTGGTTTCAATCCTACTCTTGTTTTCATATAATCTAAAACAAGTACAAATTTAAGTATATCTCCAGCGCTAATTCCCTTTATTTGTGTTAAAAACAAATATTGTGTCGAATAGAAAAATAGCAAATCCCATGAAAACATTTTATATATTGGATATAATTTTGCATTTCTCTTTTTTGCTTTAACTTCTTCCCTTTTTGTTTCGTATTTTGATATTGTCTTCATTGTTTTTTATACTCCTAATCCTATGTGTTTATTATAAACTCTTTTAATACACTCTCATCTCAACGTCTTTTCCATTAAAAGCATAAACCATTTTAATTATATTAGTAAATCCTCGTTCTCTTAAGTTAGACTCATACCCTCTATCTTCGATTTGCTTTTTAGCATTTTCTAATGTATCTTCAATAGTTTTTTCTTCAATATTTTCCATTACTTTAAATTCCATTATAAAGCAATTTCCATTTTTAACTTTTGGTTCTAGCATAATGTCATATCTACCAAAGCCAGACTCTCTATTTGAATTAACATAGTAAGTATCTTTTAGTCCAACTAACATTCCTAATACAAAAGCGTGATAAAAATTCTCAGCTGCATTTTTTCCTACATCCATGTAGCTAAACATTTCATTTACTAAAACTTTAAATTTCTTTTCATATTCCTTTAAATTAAGCTCTATCAAATCTTTTAATATTGAGGTCAAATCATTTCCAATTACTTTATTTCTAAACCAATCTCTTACTATTCCTTTAAAAAGTTCTTTTATCTCGTAGTTTGGTATTTTTACTTTGTAAATTCCTTCAGATATATTTACTGTTTCAACAACTTTTAAATATCCTGTTTGAAGCATTAGTCCCCAAATATTTTCTTCCTTATCTTCTATTCCTACGATTATTGTTTCAAGATTAATTTGTACTTCTACCGCTTCATCATTTAATAATCTTTCAATTTTTTCCTTTACCGTAGTAGAATTTTTTAATGTCATTTTTATTAAATCATTTGAACTTGTGTTTACCCAATATGGAATTAGTTCTCTTCTGCTCAAATAATTTAAAATACTCCAAGGATTATATATGCCTTCCACATTGCCTATTTTATATCCATCATACCATTCTTTAATTTGATTTTTTTTATCTTCTATGTCAAAATCTTTTATAACCTTATCCATTTCTTCTTCTGTTATACCAAAATCATTGGCAAATTCGTTGTCTAAAACTGTATAAACAACAAAATTATTTGCTCCACTAAAAATACTCTCCTTGGCCACTCTTGAAACACCTGTTAAAACTGTTTTTTCTAAATAAGGATTGTCTTTAAAAGTTGTATTATAAAAAGATTTTAAAAACTTCATTGCATTTTCATAATATCCTTCAACATATGCAGATTGTATTGGTACATCATACTCATCTATTAAAAGAATTGCAGGTTTATTATAATATAGATATAACATTTTTGATAATGTTTTCAAACTATTAATCAAGTCTATATCTGTAGCTTTTGCATTTAATATTCTATTAAATATTTGTTTATCGCCTTCAGGAATTTTGTTACTTTCTAAAATATATTTATGTTCATAAAACATATCCATCATTATAGTTTTCATTTGCATTATCATATAATCATAGTTCATTAACCCAGCATCTTTTAATGATACATATATTACAGGCTATGCTCCAAGCTTAGATGTATAGTATGCATCTTGTGGCACT
>CAMMLF010000012.1 GCA_946497585.1 uncultured Clostridium sp. | reverse complement strand
GGCAGCGGGCGTACTTAAAGTTTGCAATATGGTTTATCTGCCGAGTGGAACGTGCAAGCTGGAGCGAGTTTTATCTCGCGACCCGCGCCGTGAAATGAGAGAGAATGCATATTGTGGCTTGAAAGTGAAAAGTTTTTTACGAAAAGGACCGTCCCTAACGTAAAAAGTAAAGGAGTTCAAATGAATATTTTAGATATTATAGCAAAAAAGAGAGATAAAAAAGAATTAACAAAAGATGAAATAGAATATTTTGTAAAAGGCTATACTGATGGAAGTATTACAGATTATCAAGCGGCAGCATTAGTTATGGCAATTTATATTAATGGTATGAATGAAAGAGAGACAACAGATCTAACATTGTTTATGGCACATTCTGGAGATGTGCTTGATTTGTCTAGTTTAGGTGAAGTTGTGGACAAACATAGTACAGGTGGTGTTGGAGATAAAATCACTTTAATATTAATGCCAATTGTTGCATCATTAGGAATTCCAGTGGCAAAAATGTCAGGAAGGGGCTTGGGATTTACTGGTGGTACAGTGGATAAACTAGAGTCTATACCCGGATATAACACTAATGTGGCTATTGACGAATTTATACAAAATGTTAAAAAGATTGGAATTAGTCTAATAGGACAAACGCTAAATTTGGCACCAGCAGATAAAAAATTGTATGCTTTAAGAGATACTATAAGTTGTACTGAAAGTATTCCTCTTATTGCTTCAAGTATTATGAGTAAAAAAATTGCATCCGGTGCTAATAAAATAGTTATAGATGTTACTTGTGGAAGCGGTGCATTTATGAAGGATATAGAAAGTGCAAAAGAGCTTGCACGAGTGATGACAAAAATAGGTGAGCTAGCTCATAAAGAAACTAAATGTATTATTACAGATATGAATCAGCCAGTGGGATATGCTGTTGGAAATACACTTGAAGTTGTAGAGGCAATAGATATTTTAAAAGGAAAATATTTGCCAGAAGATATAAAAAATATAATTACTGAACTTGGTGGAAATATGTTAATTTTGGCAGGTAAAGCATGTAGTCTCGAAGAAGGAAAAGAACTAATATTAGAAAACTTAAAAAACGGTAAAGGATATGAAAAATTTGTACAGCTTGTGCAAAATCAAGGTGGAGATATTTCATATGTAGAAAATACAGATAAATTTGCAAGGGCAAAGTACATACTTCCAATAATTGCTGAAAAATCTGGAGTGGTAAAAGAGCTAGATGCTTATAAAATAGGCAAGTTGTCGGTGTATTTAGGCGCTGGTAGAATGAAAAAAGAAGATAATATACAAAAAGAAGTAGGATTTGTTTTACACAAAAAAGTTAGGAATATAGTGAAAAAGGGTGAAGTGCTTGGATACGTTCACGCAAATGAAAAAGATAAGGCAAATGAAGTAATAAATCAACAAATTTATGAAATTGTGTAAATCAATAAAAATCGAATCAAATGAATAAAGTTTTTTAATCAAAAAAAGTGATTGGTATTTATAAATTATAACTAATGTAAAAATTAAAAAATAACACGGTTAAGCTTAAAAACTTAGTCGTGTTTTCTTTAATATAAAATTGCATTAGACAATCATATAAAAGCCTATAATGTGTGAGGAAAGTTACTCTCGTTATTAAAGCATAGTAAGTAATTTTAATCGTATTTCTTTTGATATTATTCAAAAATAAGGTCATTCTAAAAATTATCATTAAAGTTTATATTTATATAAAAAGGAAGGGAATATGATGGATAAGAACAGTATAAACAAGCAAAAAGCTGAAACTAATAATAATAAAAAAGCCAAGAAAAATATAAGCTATGCCAATATGCATATAGGAAAAGCTTTTCAAAATTACAGACTAATGAATAATTTAACGCAAAATGATGTATCAAATATTACTGGATTAGAACCAAGACATATTAGTCAACTTGAAAGAGGGCAAACTAAAGGAAGTATAGATACATTAATAAAGCTGTGTAATGCATATAAAATAACTCCAGATGTTATTCTTTTTGATATATTAGATGAAGATACTAAAAGTAAAGTTCAAATATATGACGAAAAATTTAAGAAGTTGAGTAAAAAAGACAAAGACACAATACTTCATTTAATGGAATACTTTTTATCTAAATAGTAGAAAAGATATTTTTGTCAAAAAGTTTGTTATCTTAAAATTCATAAATTTTCTGTATACAAATCAAGGTTTTTTATATTTTATAGAAAGTAGCAGAAAATCAACCTAGCACAAACAAAAGCTTATGGTTTTTGCTTTGCTGGGTTGATTATGCATGTAAATTAAAACGTATATTTTCCAAACAATTATTACAGCTAATGTTTATTTTTCAAATAATTATTACAACTTATGCAAATTATCTCCATACTTCACACCAAGAGAATAGCTTAGTGCAAAATAATATTCTTCTGTCTGATAAAACAATTTAACAATCTCGTCAAATAAATCTATTTGACTTTCAGATAAAGTTTTTTCTAGTTCATCCATCGCATCACTGAGTCTTATGCTTTTTTGATTAAAATCTGAGTTTTCACTTAAAACAGAAATTTTTTCTTCTACAAAAGCATTAATAAATTCCTTACTATCATCATTAAATATTTCCATAAACTCTTTCTTGCATTATAAAAATGCAAATCTCCTTGTATAATATTTAGGCTTTTATAAGGTTGCCTATAAACCTTTTGTGAATAAAAAATACAACGATATTTCACTAATAGTATATACCAAAAAATTAAAATTATGTATATATTTTTGAAAAAAATTAAAAAATTTTGACAGGTATACCAATAAAGAGTATAATATCAAGAGATATTTTAAAAGGAGAAAATTTATTATGAAAAAGATAGTTTTAGGAATTGAAGGAATGCATTGTGAAGGATGCGTTAACAGATTAACAAAAGTTTTAAATGGATTAGATGGCGTAAATAATACCAAAGTTAGCTTAGAAAACAAAAATGCAGAAGTAGAATATGATGAAGACAAAATAGATTTAGATGACATAAAGCAAGCTATTGAAGATGCAAACTTTGAAGTAAAAGAATAGTATACTGAAATTAAACTGAAAGGAGATACTCCATTTATAATCAAAGTACAAAGTATAAGGAATAGGTAAAGTTCCTTTGCTTTTGAAACACTAAAATTATAGATGGAGTAAAAATCATTATGAAAAAAGTTTTATTAAAAATAGGAGGCATGACTTGTAGTGCTTGCTCAAGTGGACTAGAAAAGTATTTAAATAGGCAAGAGGGAATAGAAAGTGCATCAGTAAATTTGGTAATGAACAATGCTAACATACAATATGATGAACAAAAACTTACAATTGAGCAAATAGAAAAATTTGTCGAAAAAGCAGGATTTGAAAGTTTAGGTATAGACAATTTTCAAAAAGAAGAAAAGAAGCAAAATAATCAAAAATATAAACTAATTGCTCTAGGGGTACTTGCAGTTATTACGCTTTATATTTCTATGGGACATATGATAGGTCTGCCTGCTATTCCATACTTAGATATGCATAATAATCCAATTAACTTTGCTATAAACCTATTAATACTATCTTTAGTAGCTTGCATATTTGGATGGGACATTTTAAAAAATGGTTATAAAAATTTAATTCACAAATCACCAAATATGGATACTTTAGTTGGATTGGGCGTTTTAAGTAGTATAATTTATAGCTTATATGGAACTTTTATGATATTAAAAGGAAATATGGACTATGTAAATAATTTGTATTATGAATCAGCAGTAATAATAATCTTCTTTATAAAAATTGGTAAATATGTTGAAAATAGAAATAAAGATAAAACAAAAGAAGCCATAAGTCAGCTTATGATGATTACTCCAAAACACGCTACGGTTATTAGAAATGGCGAGCAAGTTCAAGTTACGATTGATGAAATAGTGCAAGGAGACATAGTAATTTGTAAACCGGGCGAAAAAATTGCAGTAGATGGAGAAATTGTAGATGGAACAACACATATAGATGAATCATTTATTACTGGAGAGAGTATGCCAGTAAAGAAGGAAAAAGGCAAAAAAGTAATTGCTGGAAGTATTAACTATGAAGGAACAATTGAGTACAGAGCAGAAAAAATAGGAAAAGAATCAACAGTTTCTGAAATAGTTAAATTGGTGGTAGAAGCAACTTCTACTAAAGCGCCTATTGCAAAAATAGCAGATAAAATAAGTGGATATTTTGTACCTATTATAATGATTATTGCTGTTTTGGCAGGAATAATATGGTTCGCAATTAATCAGGATGTGGCATGGGCAATAAATGTATTTATATCTGTTCTAGTAGTAGCCTGCCCATGTAGTTTGGGGCTAGCAACACCACTTTCAATAGTAATAGCATCAGGAGAGGCAAGCAAAAAGGGTATATTAATTAAAAATAGCGAAGCTTTAGAAAACGCACATAAAGTAAAAACTATAGTTTTTGATAAAACTGGAACATTAACTAAGGGAAAACTAAGTTTGTCAAAGGTATATAATTATACTTTTAATATAGCTCAAAATGCTGCAAATTTAGATACTAATATTATTACAAATGAGTATAAAAAAGAAAGTGATTTAAATGAAACTAAATTAATTGATGAACTAGGATTAAGTGATGATGATATAATAAAAATAGTTGCTAGTATAGAGGCGAAATCTGAACACCCTATAGCAAGAGGACTTGTAAATGAGGCAAAAGAAAGAAATATAGAATTAGATAAGGTAAAAGAATTTCAAAGCTTGGCAGGTTTGGGAGTAACAGCTATTTATAAAGGCGAAAGATATATAATAGGTAATAAAAAGTTAATGGAGCAAAATGAAGTTGAACTAAATGGCATTAAAATAAGTAGCAAAAATAGTGTAAGCGAAAATTTAGATAAAGAGTTAGAAAATCAAAGCCATATCGATAAAGCAATCATAGCAAAAACTAGATTGAAACAGCTAGAAAAAGACGAGGAAGAACTACAAAAAGATGGAAACAGCATTTTATTCGTTGCAAAAGAAAATGAATTAATAGCCCTATTGGGTGTTAAAGATAATGTAAAAGACAACGTGAAAGAGGTAGTTTCAAAGCTAAAAAAAATGGGCATAAATTTAGTAATGCTTACAGGAGATAATGAAAAAACTGCTCATGTAATTGCAAGTTATATAGGAATAGACAATGTAATAGCTGGAGTAATGCCAAAAGACAAAGCAAAAACAATAGAAAATCTAAAGAAAAATGATGGCATGGTTATGATGTGCGGAGACGGTATAAACGACAGTGTAAGTTTAGTAAAGGCAGATATAGGAGTATCTGTGGGAAGCGGAACTGATGTTGCAATGGATAGTAGCAATGTAGTATTAATGAATGATAATTTAGAAAAAATAGTGGAATTAATTGAAATAAGCCGAAGAACAATAAGAAATATAAAACAAAATCTATTTTGGGCATTTTTCTATAATTTATGTATGTTACCAATTGCAATTGGCGTTCTATCTCCATTTGGAATTACAATTAATCCAATGATGGCATCTATTGCTATGACAATAAGCAGTGTTACAGTAACACTTAATAGTTTAAGACTAAAAAGAATAATTAGGAAAATAAAGTAATTAAAGTTTTTTAATTCAAAAGTATAAAATAAAGAGCCGATATTGGCTCTTTTTAATTCTATAAATATATTAAAGAATTATAGTTATTTTATAGGCTTATTTTTACGTTTTCAAAACCATCTACGCCAAGCATTTTTTTATAACTTGCGAATTCTTTACTTTCCATATATCTATTAATGTTTTTTAATTCGACACCTGAATTAAAAGACAAACTATCAAGAGATAAAGGGGCATCAGTATTGTCTAAGTAATTTTTTAAAGTAAGTTTATCAACTTCATCTTTTGACTTACAACTTGGACAAACATCATCACTTGAAGCAAAAAAACATCCACAACGTACACATTTATTAAATTTCATTTTTTATTTCCTCCTATGTATGTCAAATTTCGACATTATTCTATCATATAATTTTAGAAAAATAAAGATAAAAATTGAAAAAAATCTTTAAACTTAAGGACACAAATTTTAAACCAAAAATAAGAGTGTATAATATGGTGTGTAAATTTTAACATAACATATTATACACTTTCTTTTGAAGTCTATTGCTCATAATTAATTTAAGCCTATACTTTGTCGAAAAATGTCGAAAAGCTTTTAAAAAAAATTATAAAACAATATTGACATAAAATGGAAAAGATAATATACTTAATATTACAAATTTTATGAATAAAATCAATATTGTTTTATTTCAAAAAAATATTGCTATTAAATTTTAATACAAACCATTTATTTCTAAACGCCACACAAGATAA
Organism: uncultured Clostridium sp.; assembly: GCA_946497585.1. Classification (GTDB taxonomy): domain Bacteria; phylum Bacillota; class Clostridia; order TANB77; family CAG-508; genus CAG-793. The sequence goes on along the minus strand of CAMMLF010000012.1, from coordinate 13,941 downwards.
ATTCATAGGAAAATAAAATTTAAAAAGAAATTAGTTAGTAAATTAGGTAAGATTGAAAAGCAATAATAAATTCTACAAAAATTTTTCAATCCTAAAAAAAGAACAAAGTTTAATAATTATGCCAAAAATGTCAAAAATTTATTGCTAAAAGAATAAAAAGATGATAAGATAAGGAGTAAATTAATATATGAAGCCTGTAAGAATTTTGGGTAATTGGGACGAAGGATATGTATTAGATAATCATATGGAAAAAAGTATATTTCTAGGATATGACAAAAATGGAAAAGAAATTTTTGAAAATACTAGAACTGCTTTAGGGGAATTAATATATCAATATAAATATATGCAAAACACTCAAGCGATGGATAAAATAATGTTAATGATAAAACCATTTTTAGATAGATGGAAAATAAAACAAAAAATAAATTTAGTAATACCAGTTCCACCATCTAATAAAAATAGAAATTTTCAACCAGTATTTGAGTTGGCTAAGCAAATTTCAAGTTATTTAAAAAAAGAATGTAGATGTGATATTTTACATAAAAACAATAATGCACAAGCAAAAGATGGATATAATATTACCGGAACTATTCAACAGATAAAAAAGATTTCTAATCCATCTAATATTCTAATAGTAGATGACTTAATAAGCTCAGGTAAGACTTTAATTGAAACATGTAAGATTATAAATAAAGATAAAAATATAAAAAGAATATATTGTTTGATTATGACAAAAACTAAAAGGAGGTAATTTTGAAAATTTTTATAGCGGGACCAAGAGCGATTAATGCGCTAGACAAAAACATAATAAATAAAATAGACAATATTTGTGAAAAGAATTATGAAATTGTTGTAGGGGACGCTGATGGTATAGATAGTAGCGTGCAAGAGTATTTAAGTCAAAGAAACTATGAAAATGTTAAATTGTATGCAAGTAATGGAATAGCTAGAAATAATTATGGAAATTGGAGAGTACAAACTGTAAAAGTAAGTAATAATATTAAGGGATTTGATTATTATGCACAAAAAGATTTACAAATGGTTAAAGAGGCGGATATAGGATTTATGATTTGGAATGGAAAGAGTAAAGGAACTTTTAACAATATAGTTAACTTGCTAAATATGAAGAAAGAAGTTATATTATATTACACAATTAATAAAAAGTTTTATAAACTTAGCAATGAAAAGGAGCTAAGTAGATTTCTTTCATCAAATGTAAAATTAGATAATAAATTGTTAAAGGTTTTAGATAATGTTACGAAAAATAAATTTGAACAAGTATGCTTATTTTGAATAGATTATTAATAAAAATTTTAACTTGAGATTAGCAAATATAAAAATTATTAATAGTGTGTCAATAGGGACGCTCCTGTCAATAGGGACGCTCCTGTTTGACACACTATTTTTTGAACAAAAATCCGTTGAAAAAACAGTTTTAAAAATATATAATGCGGAAACACAAATGGTTAAAGAGGCGGATATAGGATTTATGATTTGAAATGGAAAAAGTAAAGGAACTTTTAACAATATAGTTAACTTGCTAAATATGAAGAAAGAAGTTATATTATATTACACAATTAATAAAAAGTTTTATAAACTTAGCAATGAAAAGGAGCTAAGTAGATTTCTTTCATCAAATGTAAAATTAGATAATAAATTGTTAAAGGTTTTAGATAATGTTACGAAAAATAAATTTGAACAAGTATGCTTATTATTCTGACATCTGGACAGAAACTATGAAATGCTTGAAAATAGAGAGAAACAGGTGCAAATATAAAATGCAGAGAAATTTGTTTTTCTCTGCATTCTATGTCTTATAAATCTAAGCTATTAGGGTTCAATAGGAATTCTTTAATACCAATTATAAGAATACCATCATCATTTCTCCAGGGTTTAATATTATCTTTGACAACAATAATCTTTTTGAATGAATCACCAATCCTAACTAATGAATTCTTTTCTTGATTCATTTTTGCTTCATCAGGTATTTCAAAAGCAGATTGAATATAGTATCTTTTGCTACTTTGGTTGCATACAAAATCAACCTCTAATTGCTTTCTTACATTTTTGCCATCTTCAACCATATTATGTTCAACTACACCAACATCAACATTAAAGCCTCTAATAAGTAGTTCATTATAAATAATATTTTCCATAATATGATTTTCTTCTTGTTGTCTGAAATTTAATCTTGCATTTCTTAGTCCAATGTCAGTAAAGTAATATTTAAAAGGACTAGAAATATATTTTTTACCTTTAATATCATATCTTTCAGTTTTATTTATTAAAAAAGATTCCATCATATAATGTATATACAAACTTATTGTTTTGTCAGAAACACCTTTAAAACCATTGCTTTCAAAAGTATTTGCTAATTTTGACGGATTGGTTAAAGAGCCAACTGCAGAAGCTAACATATTAACAAGTGCTTCCAATACATCATTTCTTTGCAAATTATTTCTATCTATAATATCAGCAAAGTATACCTTCTCAAATAAATCATTTAAGTACTTACTTTTTTGTTCATCAGTCTTCCTAGAAAGTATTACTGGCATACCACCATAAGTAAAATATTCATTCCATGCTTCATCTAAAGAACCGTCAAAGGCACTCACATATTCTGAAAAGCTCAATGGATAGACTCTGACTTCGTCGCCACGGCCTCTAAATTCAGTTAAAATGTCAGTAGACAAAAATTTAGAATTACTACCAGTAACATAAATATCCAAATTTGGTAGTCTATTTAAACCATTTAGTACTTTTTCAAATCCATCAACAAATTGTACTTCATCAAGAAATATATAATAAGTATCATTATCCTTAATCTTTTCTCTTATATATGCACCTAGTTTTTTTGCATCCAGCAAATCTTCATATTCATCACTATCTAATTCGACTTTTATTATTCTAGATTTATCTACGCCAATAGACAGTAAATAGTTGTAGTAAAGATTAAATAGTAAAAAAGATTTGCCACATCTTCTAATTCCTGTAATTACTTTTATCATAGTGTTTTCTTTACGTTCAATAAGTTTATTTAAATATAAATCTCTTTTAATCTCTTTCATAAAACCACCTCTACAATTACGAAATTTTGCGTATACCCGCATTTTTCCGTAATTTGATTATATACCTTAGATTTTTAAATGTCAATAGGGACGCTCCTATTTGACACAAAAAAATAACATATTTTTTATTAAGAACCGTCCAAGGCTGAAAAAATTCAATGATTGAAAAATCTATATTTTAACCAAAAAAGTATAGATTTTTTTATATTTATGTAGTATAATATTTCCATAAAACATTACGGAAATAAGGAATAAACAAAAATCAATCAAGGAAAGGACGATGTATATGTATAACTTTAGAGAGATAGAACCTAAGTGGCAAAAATATTGGGACGAGCATGCAACATTTAAAACTGATGTATGGGATTTCTCAAAACCTAAGTATTATGCTTTAGACATGTTCCCTTATCCATCAGGACAAGGTCTTCATGTTGGTCATCCAGAAGGATACACAGCAACAGATATTATTAGCAGAATGAGAAGAATGCAAGGCTACAATGTTCTTCATCCAATGGGATGGGACGCTTTTGGTCTACCAGCAGAACAATATGCTATAAAAACAGGTAATCATCCAGAAGGATTTACAAAAGAAAATATAGCAACTTTTAAAAGACAACTTAAAATGCTTGGATTTTCTTTTGATTGGAGCAAAGAGATTTCTACTTGTGATCCAAGTTTTTATAAATGGACACAGTGGATTTTTAAACAACTTTATAATGATGGTTTAGTTAAACTTGTAGATATGCCTGTTAATTGGTGTGAAGAATTAGGTACTGTACTTTCTAATGATGAAGTTATAGATGGCAAAAGTGAAAGAGGTGGATTCCCTGTTGTTAGAAAAAATATGAAACAATGGGTTATGGACATACCTAAATATGCAGAAATTTTGCTTAAAGGACTAGATGATGTTGATTGGCCAGAGTCTACAAAAGATATGCAAAGAAATTGGATAGGCAAATCAGTAGGTGCAGAAGTTATTTTTGCAGTTGCAATGCCGGAGATTGGAAATAATGGCGTTGCACTTTCTAACGAAGATAAAGCAAATGCCTATACGCAATCGAAGCTAGAAAATAATCAGCAATTAACTTTCACAGTATTCACAACAAGACCAGATACATTATTTGGTGCAACATATTGTGTTCTTTCACCAGAACATCCATTAGTTAAAAAAATAACAACTGGTGAGCATAAAGAAGAGGTAGAAGCATACATTGCAAAATCTGCTTCTAAGTCAGACCTTGAAAGAACAGAGCTTAATAAAGAAAAAACAGGTGCATTTACAGGAGCTTATGCAATCAATCCAGTAAACAATAAAAAAATACCTATTTGGATTTCCGACTATGTTCTTATGACATATGGAACAGGAGCTATTATGGCAGTTCCAGCTCATGACTCAAGAGATTATGAATTTGCTACTAAATTTGGCCTAGACATTATTCCAGTACTAGAAGGCGGAGATATTTCTAAAGAAGCATTTACAGGTGATGGAAAACACATAAATTCAGATTTCTTAAACGGACTTAATAAAGAAGATGCAATAGAAAAAATTACAAATTGGTTAGAAGAAAAGAAAATAGGTCACAAACAAGTTAATTATAAATTGCGTGAATGGATATTTGCAAGACAACGTTATTGGGGAGAACCAATCCCAATAGTATTCACAGAAGACAATGAAATTCATGTGCTAGCAGATGAAGATTTACCACTAGTTTTACCAGAACTTGAAGACTATAAGCCATCTAAAGATGGAGCTTCACCACTAGATAAAGCTACAAATTGGGTAAATACTACTTTTGAAGGCAAAAAGGCAAGAAGAGAAACTAGCACAATGCCTGGTTCAGCAGGTTCAAGCTGGTATTTCTTAAGATATATTGACCCAAATAATGATAAAGAATTTGCAAATCAAGAATTGTTAAAACACTGGATGCCAGTTGACCTTTATATGGGAGGTCCAGAGCATGCTGTTGGACATTTGCTATATTCAAGATTTTGGAATAACTTCTTATATAACAAAGGACTTTCACCAGTTAAAGAGCCATTTGCAAAACTACGTCATCAAGGTATGATACTTGGCACAAATGGTGAAAAAATGAGCAAATCTAAGGGCAATGTTATAAACCCTGATGATATGGTTAAAGAATATGGAGCAGACGCTTTAAGAGTTTATGAAATGTTTATGGGACCAATAGACGCTGCTAAGCCTTGGGATCCAAACGGAATAGATGGTTCTAAAAAATTCTTGGATAGAGTATGGAGATTATACACAGAAAGTGGCAAACTTGTGGATAAAGCTAATCCAAAACTTGAAAAAACATACAATTATACTGTTATGAAAGTATCTAAAGATTATGAGAATATGGACTTTAATACAGCAATTGCTCAAATGATGATATTTATTAATAATTGTATGAAAGAAAGTGTAATTCCAAAGAATTATGCAGAAGGTTTCTTGAAATTATTAAATCCCGTAGCACCACATATTACAGAAGAATTATGGAATAGATTAGGTCATAATGAAAGTATAGCTTATGAAGTTTGGCCAACATATGATGAAGCTAAAATTCAAGATGACATAGTTGAACTTCCAATACAATTTAATGGTAAACTTAGAACAACAATAAAAATTGCAAAAGATTTACCAAAAGAGGGAGTTGAAAAAGAGGTCAAGGCAAATGAAAGAGTTCAAAGCTTGTTAGAAGGCAAAGAAATTGTAAAAGAAATTTATGTACCTAATAAAATTTATAATATTGTTATAAAATAAAATTATATATGCAAAGGCAAAAAAGTTTTTATGGGTAGCTAAGTATTTTAGCTACCTAAAGATATAAATGGTTATAGGTAAGCCAAAACCTAAATTAATATAAGGAGAAAAGCATATAATTTTTGTTATATGAAAAATGATTTTTTATAATGAAAGAGAAAAATAAAAAAGTAGCAACGAAAAAAACAGAAAGAAAGCCAATGACTGAAAAAGATAAAAAGTTGTTAAATATAGCATTTAATATTTTAGCGGTATTTTGCATAGCAATTTTTTGTATTGCACTTACACCCAAAACATTCCAAAATGACACTTTTTATACTATAAAAGTCGGACAAGGAATAAGAGAATGGGGAATAGATGGACAAGACCATTATTCATTTATTGATTTACCATATACATACCCACATTGGCTTTATGATGTTATAATATCATTAATATTTGACTTTTTAGGTGGATGGACAGCACTTTATGTATCAACTATGGTACTATCATGCGCACTTGGAATACTTTTGTATTTTACATTAAAAAAAGTTACCAAGAACTCTCTTATATCCTTTTTAATTGCACTTGGACAAATGTTTTTAATGAAAGATTATATTGCAGCAAGAGCACAGTTAGTTACATTTATACTATTTGTATTAACAATATTGTTTATAGAAAAATTTTTAGAGAGTGGCAAAAAAAGGTATGCGGTAGGACTTATAATTATACCAATATTAATCGCAAATATTCACTCAGCAGTTTGGCCATTTTACTTTGTACTATTCCTACCATATATAGGAGAATACATTATACGAATAATACTAGATGCCCATATAGTCCACAATATTTATAAATGGATAATTGAATTAAAAATAAAACGAACAAACGATATTTTGAAAAAAGCATCTAAAGAAGATGTGACAAAATTTCAGGCAAAAATAGCAGAACTTACTAAACTTCAAGAGGAAAATAATTCAAAATTTGAAGTTACTTTAACCAAAAGAGCAGAAAAAAGAAAAAGACCATTTAAACTTAAAATTGAAAAATTAGATAGAGTTAAATGGCTAATACTAATAATGTTCATTTGCTTATTTACAGGACTTCTTACACCAATAGGGGATATGCCATATACTTATACATTAAAAATAATGCAAGGAAATACAACAGCAAGTATAAGCGAGCATTTACCTCTTACATTAATAGATAGTAAATCTACATTATTCTGCTTAACACTTGTTATAGCAATACTAATATTTACAGACTCAAAAATACGTTTAAGAGACTTATTCTTCTTAGCAGGTTTAACATTACTTGCATTAATGAGCAGAAGACAAGTATCAATGCTGGTATTGTTTGGAGGAATAGTATTTGCAAGAATATTAACAGAATTGTTAGAAAGATTTGATAAAAAAGGCACAAAAGAGGTTATGAATTTTATGACTTCAACAATAGGAGAAATACTTACAATATTATTCATATTTTCTATAAGCTATTTTGTATATATTCCAAATCAAAATCAACCATATGTAGATATTGGTTCATATCCAGTAGAAGCTGCAAAATGGGTAAAAGAAAATTTGGATTATAAAAATATAAGAATGTTTAATGAATATAATTATGGAAGTTATTTATTGTTTGAGGATATTCCTGTATTCATAGATTCAAGATGTGATTTATATACACCAGAGTTTAATGGAGAAAAAGGTGAAGATGGAAAATATGATGGACAAGATATATTTACAGATTTTATGAATATATCTAGTATAGCAACATACTATGACACAAAATTTGATGAGTATGATATTACACATGTTATGACTAAGACTAATACAAAATTAAATATGTTACTTTCTCGTGATGATGGCTATACACGAATTTATAAGGATGATGATTTTATAATTTATGAAAGGGAAACTGAATAGATAATAAAAGAATTAAGTATATAAAATACTCGAAAAAGCAATTTTTATATTTTTTAAAGTAAATAAGAGAGGGAAGATGGATACTAACAAAACTATTCAAATAACTGAACAAAACATAAATCAAAGGCTTGATATGTATATAGCAAGCCTTGATTTAGACTTGTCTAGAAGCATGGCACAAAAAATGATTGAAAATGGACAAGTTTTAGTAAATGAAAAAATACCAAAAACTTCATACAAAACTAAATTAGGAGATATTATTCAAATAACAATAGAAGAACCAAAAGAGGTAGGGATTAAAGCACAAGATATTCCTTTAGATATAATTTACGAAGATGAAGATATTATTGTAATAAATAAACCAAAGGGAATGGTGGTTCATCCGGGAAATGGTAATCCTGATGGAACTTTAGTTAATGCTGTTCTAAATCATTGTAAAGGTAGTTTATCAGGCATAGGCGGAGAAATAAGACCAGGAATAGTGCATAGACTAGATAAAGATACTTCTGGACTAATTATTATTGCAAAAAATGATAAAGCTCACATAAATTTAAGCAAACAAATTCAAGAAAGAAGTGTTAAAAAGATTTATACAGCATTGGTAAAGGGTGTTATTCCAGAAGACACAGCGACAATTAATATGCCAATAGGTAGAAGCAAAGTAGACCGAAAAAAGATGGCGGTAAGAAAAGATGGAAAAGAAGCTGTTACTCATATAAAAGTTATAAAAAGATATAACAAATATACTTTAATTAGAGTTAAAATAGATACTGGTAGAACTCATCAAATAAGAGTTCATATGGCGGAAATAGGATATCCCGTAGTGGGAGACGAAGTATATTCAAATGGCAAAAACGAATTTAATGTTCACGGGCAAATGCTACATAGTACTTCTTTAGACTTTGTCCATCCTATTACAGGTAAACCAATGCACTTTGAGGCACCTTTGCCAGAGTATTTTGAAGAGGTGTTAAATAAATTGGGAGGTGAATAATGGAGGAACGATTGCAAAAATTTCTTGCAGAATGTGGAATAGCATCAAGAAGAAAATGTGAAGAATTAATAGAGCAAGGTTTAGTAAAAGTTAATGGTAAGGTTGTGACAGAGCTTGGTACAAAAATAAATCCAGAAAAAGACATTGTAGAATATAATGGAAAAAAAGTTCAAAAAGTTACAAAAAAGGTATATATACTTTTAAATAAGCCAATAGGCTATGTTACAACAGTAAAGGATCAGTTTGACAGAGATTCTGTGTTAGATTTAGTAAGAGATGTAAAAGAAAGAATAGTACCAGTTGGAAGGTTAGATATGTATACATCAGGTGCTTTAATTCTAAGCAACGATGGAGAATTTATAAATAAAGTAACTCATCCAAGTAATGAAATAGAAAAAACATATAATGTTACTGTAGTTGGTAAGGTTACAAATGAAGATATAACTAATTTAGAAAATGGTGTTCAAATAAAAGTAGAAGGTGAAAACTATACAACTCAAAAGGCTAAAGCCAAAATACTTAAAATAGATGAAGAAAAGAATTTATCAAGAATTCAAATTATTATTCATGAAGGTAAAAATAGAGAAATAAGAAAAATGTGTGAAGCTATAGGTAAAAAGGTATTAGCTTTGCATAGAAGCAAAATAGCAAATTTGAGTGTAAAAGATTTGCGATTAGGAAAGTGGAGATATCTTACTCAAAATGAAGTAGATGAAATTTTAAATCTAGCAAAAGCAAATAAAAAATAAATTTGAAAATAAAGCAAGGATTTAAACTATCATATATACGGAAGATTAATTAATAAATTTAGTACAAAAGAGGAATAAAAAATGATTTATAAAAAGTTTGAATTAGAATCAAAATATAAAAAAACAAAGGAAAATTCATTTAAGGCATTAGAAGTTGGTCAAAGAGTTTATGGAACAGTTATAAATATTAAACCATATGGTGCTTTTGTAAAAATAGAAAGCGGAGCAGTAGGACTATTGCACATAGAAGATATATCAGTTGCAAGAATGAAATCGCCAGAGGAAAGACTACATATTGGTCAAAAAATACCAGTAATAGTCAAATTAGTGGATACGAAAGAAAATAAATTTTGTTTAAGTTACAAAGAATTATTAGGATCTTGGCAGGACAATATAAAAGATATAGAGGTAGGACAAGAATTAAAAGGAATAATTAGAGAAACTGCTAAGGGAAACAAAGGAATATTTATAGAGTTGAAGCCAAACCTTGTTGGAATGAGTGAGTATAAGCCTAACTATAATTTTGGTGACAAGGTAACTGTAGTTGTAAAGAAAATTATACCTGAAAAACATAAGGTTAAACTAAAAATTATATAATTTTACTTTTGGGACGGTCCTTTTCGTAAAAAATTAAATTTTTCTATTCAATATATGTTCTGGAGCTTTTAGTAAACGAAGCCTCGCGATCCTCGAGACTTGCTCGAGGTCGCCCCGAACCTTTCTCTCATATAAAGGCTGAGTGGCGCGTACGAGCGCTGAGTGAGCGTTTAGTGAACGAACCGCGAAGTAAATGCGGAAGAATATATATTGAAGTTTAAATAAAATATTTTACGAAAAGGACCGTACAAAAAGTAAAATTTGCATTATGTGAAGTATTGTGCTATAATATAATTGTTGATGAAGTAATAAGATTACTTCAAATCTTGCAAAATAATTTTTGGAGGAATAATGATGGTAGATGATAGTGAAATTAAAACAAAAGTATCCCCATTTGCAATGAGGACACAAGAAATTAAAGTATTTGATGGTAAAGATGGATATGTTTCTATGAACCAAATTATTCAAAAAATAAATTTGGGTCATTTGACAGAAATTCATTTTAAAATTCTTGAGTTAGTAAACAAATTTGAGTTTGTAACATCAAGACAGATATATTTCTTATTAAAATTACAAGATGAAAATCTTATAGCATCTCAAGATAAACTTAATACTAAGTTAGAGCAATTAGTAAAATGTAAAATTTTAACTAGATATTACTTTACTTCAGTTGAAGGTGATGGAGTATTTAGAATTTATTGTATGGAGAAAATGGGTAAATATTTACTTACATCTCGTGATATTGAGTGCAAATGGCAACCTAGTGATAATGCAAAACCTGTTGAAATGATAAAGAAAAAGTTGGCAGGTAACCAAGTAATAGTTGCATTTCTAAGAAAATCAACCCATGTTGATTCATACACATTAAAACCACCAGTTACTGATAAAATTACTGGAAAAATATTTAAACCAATATTAAGTATTAAGTTTGATTATTCAAAGAGAAAAATAGATTTTATATTTGATGTTATAAGAAGAAACAGCACATGGAAAGAAGATTTAAAAACAAGAATGAACCAATATAAAGATTTTTATAATAACTTTGTACCGGGGGATTCAGGATTTTTAAATTTACCACAATTAATACTTGTTTGCGAAGATGATAAACACATGGCAGAAGTGTTTAAAGAAATAGTAATTAACAATTTATCTTTAGATAAAATAAAAATTTATTACACAACAGATATGGCACAAAATAGTGATAAACTTGATAAATCATTATACGAGTTTGTCGAAGAAAATAGCAAATACAAGATTAAAAATGTGGAAGCTAAGATTTTAGGATAAATTAAAAATAGTGAAAGCTTAGCCTTCACTATTTTTTTTACCTTTTCTAAATGTATAAGTTATTGCATCATCATTATCAAGTAAAAAGTTTGTATTTGAAGTATCAAGTTTGATTGGGTCTGTTTCTAATTCATCGTCTGTAAAGTGTACATTTTTTAAACTTGTTTTACGAGCTTTCTTTTCTTCGCCTTCTGAAATACCATTTGTAAACTTAGCAAAATTATAGGTTTTTATGTCTTGCTTTTCTTTGTATTTTGAAGCTAAGAAATCAAGTTTAGCAGTACCATTTACAATCTTACCTTTTAAGTCTTTTACTTTGTACATACAACTCTTGAATTTAAGAGCTTGAACTTTACCAGGTTTATATTTTTCCTTATATTTATAACTAATATTTCCTAATTTAGAATCATATTCACCCTTGGCTGTATCGTAAGAATTTGAGAAATCCCATTCTTTCTTTTCACCAAGTTCTTTTGACCACCATTCATTGTCTTCTGGAGAGTTATCACCAAATACTATTTTGTTTGAACAGTTTGAAATAATTATATTTGCTAATTTTTCTCCTTGTTTTCTAAGTTGGTCTAAGCTTTGTGCTGATACAATAGTACCAATTCTGTATTTTCTATAAATAGTAAATATAGGTTCTGTTGCAGAACATATAAAGTCTGGAAATTCATCAATATATAAGAAGTGAGGAATACGTGTGCTTTCACTTCCAGGTCTTCTTAGTACTGAATATTGCATAAGTAGTAAGAAGAATAATCCAAAAGCTTTATGTGCTGATTCGCCTAAATCTCCACGTCTTGTACAAACTAGTGTAACTTCGCCATTGGCTAAAATTTTATCATAATTCAAATTATTTACTCTGTTGCAAAGAATATTTCTAACACCCGGATAACGAAGTAGAGAATCTATTTGAGCGATTGGTATAGAAACAATTTTCTGCATTTCATTTCTATTTGGACTGTCACTGTAAAAGTTTTTCTTGAAATAGCTAATTTGCATATTATATTGTTCAGCAAGTTCAGGGTCACTTTCAAGAATTTTACACATTTTTTCTATTAAGTCAAAATTATTTAATAATTTGAATAAGTCTTCAATATTTGGTAATTTACCTTCATTCATTTTAGGATATATTAATCTTAAAAGAATGGTTAAATTCTCAATTATTTGAGAAGTTTGATTTTCTCTATAAGCCATTTCCATACCCGGATTTTTATCTGAATACAATCCTTTTAATACTGTAGAAATAGCAATTGCTGTTTGTGTAGGATCTTCAAATGCAAAAGGGTTTAAACCAGGTGATGTAGGTGAGTCAGGGTCTATTAAGTTTACTGGAATACCAAAATTATCTGCTACATTTTTTACTCTAGATATAGTTTCATAATCTGGTGCCATATATGTAATACCTAAATCACGATAAACAATATTTGAACCAGAACTAGAATATATTAGATTTTTTAAATACTTTTTGTATATGCCAATTCTTGACTCTACTGGTTTTAACATATTTAAAGTAAAATGACTATTGATGTAATCATTATCATATGGTGCAGATAGTGTTGCTAGACCTGTTTTTAAACATGCATAGCCCATTGCTTTTGCACCTTCTTTAAAGAAATATTTTTTGTCAATGTCCTGTGCAACCCATGGTTCGAAGATTAATGAGGTTTTTCCTGAACCAGATACACCAACAACTAAAGTTGATTCAAATCTTTTAGTTTCTGGTATTTTAACTGCATTGCCATGGTCTTTATCTGTACCAATAAAAATTTCGTTTGTATATTGTCCCCAACCAGAGGACTTATCTGATAAATCTATACCGCCATAATCAAATATAGAATCTACAATATCTTTTGTGTCATTAACCATAGTGTATAGTTTTCTAAAGAAGTAGCTGATTGTGACTAGTGGTAAGTATATTGCTATTGATGATAGTGCTGGCTTAATTAAGTATGAAAAATTACTTGCTAAGTCTGGATAGCCAGGTAATGAAAGTAATCCGAGCCATGCAGCTTCATTAATCCATTCAGTAAACATTGTTATAAATAAAATGTATAGAGAAATACAGTATGCATAAAACCATTTAAGCTTGTCATCATCACTTTTTATAAACTTTGATGAACCTGAAAATAAAAATGCAAATATTGGGCATAGAAGAGCGATAGCATATGTAATAGGTCCCCAATATACAGATGCAACACCTGTAAATACTATTAAAAAGAATTCTACTAATCTATCTATTAATATAAAAATGGTTATAAGTGATAAAACATAAGTTAAAAATGTGTTTCTATCAGTTTTTAACCATTTTAAAAATTTATCAAAAACTTTTAGCATAAACAAAGTCCTTTCTAATTATTTATGAAAATTATTTTTAGTAAAACAAAACGCGTAAATGTTTGCTTAAAAAAGCCTATTTACTCATATATATATTATCCTACAAAATCAAGAAAAAAACAAGACTTTCAGACAAAATTTTAATTAAAATTTATAATAATATGTTACTATTCACAGCTAATTGTCTTTTAAAGCTACAATATATATTCCAGAGCTTTTAGCGAGCGGAGCTGACTGAGGC
>CAMMLF010000011.1 GCA_946497585.1 uncultured Clostridium sp. | reverse complement strand
TCCGAAAAATACCTTGAAACATATTTTTGGCAAACTCAATAATATATGAATCCATAGGAATAATAAATCAGCACAAATAGAATTTTTTCTATTTATGCTGATTTGGTTAGTTGCTATTTGGTTAACTATAAATTTTTCCGCTAATAAATTGTGTCAAACAGGAGCGTCCCTATTGACACCTTCTTTCTGTTTTGACACAACATAAAATTATATTGTTAGTTCTGCCTTTGATGTAAAGTTTTCTCTTACCAGTAGCTTTAGTGGTTTGTTTTCTTCTTTTTCCAGCTTTGGGTCTTTTTGTATTATTTCAATTGCTAATGATTGTACTTCTTTTAGCTCGTTCATATCTTGAAATAAGTTGGCTATTTTAAATTCTGGAAGGCCATGTTGCTTTGTTCCAAAGAATTCACCTGAGCCTCTTAATTCTAGGTCTTTTTCTGCAATGACAAATCCATTATCTGCTTTTGTCATTGTTTCCATTCTTTGTCTTGTTATATCACTTCCACCATTATATTTTAGAATGCAATATGAAGCATATTCGCCTCTTCCCACTCTTCCTCTTAATTGATGAAGTTGTGCAAGTCCAAATCTTTCGGCATTTTCTATTACCATTACACTTGCATTTGGTACGTCTACCCCAACTTCTATAACAGTCGTAGATATTAATATTTGTATTTCTCCATTTTTAAATCTTGTCATTATTTCATCTTTGTCTTTTGATTTCATTTTTCCATGTAAATATTCTACTGTAAAATCTTTGAATACTTCGTTTTTATATTTTTCATAAATTTCTGTTACTGCTTTTAAATTAGCTGTACTTTCATCTTCTCCTTCTTCAACTAGAGGACAAACTATATATGCTTGTCTTCCATTTGATACTTGCTCTTTTATGAAATTATTTACTCTTTCTTCATATCTTTTACTTACTGCATATGTTTCTACTTTTTTTCTATTAGGTGGCAATTCATCTATTATTGATATGTCCAAATCTCCATATAAAATAAGTGCTAATGTTCTAGGTATTGGTGTTGCGGTCATTACTAGTACATCTGGGTTGTCTCCTTTTGCTACTATTTTTGCTCTTTGTTTTACACCAAATCTGTGTTGCTCATCTGTTACAACTAGTCCTAGTTTTTTGAATACTACATTTTCTTCAAGAAGTGCATGAGTACCTATTAATATATCTACTTCTCCGTTTTCTACTTTTTCTAGTACTTCTCTTTTTCTTTTGGCTGTCATTCCACCTACTAATTCCTCACAAACTATTCCATATTGCTCAAGTGTTCTTTTATAGTTTTGAACATGTTGTTTTGCTAAAATCATGGTCGGTGCTAAAACAGCTACTTGATACCCACTCTTTACAGCTTTATATGCTGCTACCATTGATACTACTGTTTTTCCTGAGCCAACATCTCCTTGAAGTAGTCTATTCATTGGCTTTTCATTTTCCATATCTTTGTTTATATCTTCTAATACTCTTAATTGCGCTTTTGTTAATTTAAAAGGTAAATTGTTTATTACATCTGACATTTGCACATTTTCATCATATTTTATACCTTTGACTTGCTCACTATTTTCATTCTTTAATGCTAGCAAGCCTAATTGCATTGACAAAAGCTCATCAAATACTAATCTTTTTCTAGCTTTATTAAAATTTTGAAAGTTTTGTGGGAAATGGATTTCACGTGTTGCTGTGTTTATGTCCATTAAGTTATATTCATTAATTAAATATTCTGGCAAAACTTCTGGTAATTCATTATTTACTAGTTTTATTCCATTTTCTATTATTTGTCTTATATTATTTTGAGATAATGAGTTTGTTAAAGGATATAGAGGTATTATTTTTCCTGTA
The DNA here is from genome assembly GCA_946497585.1 of uncultured Clostridium sp. Classification (GTDB taxonomy): domain Bacteria; phylum Bacillota; class Clostridia; order TANB77; family CAG-508; genus CAG-793. The sequence goes on along the minus strand of CAMMLF010000011.1, from coordinate 19,694 downwards.
TTTTTAGTTTTTTCTATACTGTCATATGTAGGACTGTTTAATTCTATTACACCATTTTTTATTGTTATTTTTCCGTAAAATCTATATTTTTGTCCTTTTTTTATGTTGTCTTTTACATATGGTTGATTAAACCAAGTTACAACACAAGAATCTGTATCATCTTTTATAAGCAATTTTTCAAAACTTCTATTTCTGTTTATGTATCTAACATTTACTTCTGTTAATGCAACCGCTTCTATTGTATATTTTTCGCCGTCTTTTACATCTCTTAATTTTGTTATGGCGCTTCTATCTTCATAATCTCTTGGATAATATGTAATTAAGTCTTTTAATGTAAATATGTTTAGTTTATTCAATAGCTTTACTCTATTAGGTCCAACTCCTTTTACATATTTTACATCTTTATTTAAATCTATCATGAATTTTCCTCAAACTTTCATTTTAATAACTATATTCTATCACACGAACAAAGGTTTTGTAAAGATTTTTTTTGAGAACTCTTGATTAAATTAGAGTTTTGTGTTATGATTATACTTGTTACAGAACATAGGGGTATGATGTTAATGGTAGCATTCCGGTCTCCAAAACCGTGCGTGAGGGTTCAAATCCTTCTACCCCTGCCAAAACTTTATATTTATTTATAAAGTTTATAAATTTTTTGTTTTTACTTAGTTTTTTTATGGGGAGCACTTAGAAGGGAGTTATTATGTATAAAGCTTTTAATAAGTGCTTTCTTTTTTTAATTGTTTTTATTTTAATTATTTGTATGCTTTTTGTGCCTATATTTTACACTAACAATCCAGTATATTCTGATGAATATTATGAGCAATTACTTTTAAGTGGTGATGGCTTTTTTTGGCCTCTTCCGGGATACACATATATTTCTTCTTATTTTGGTAAACGTGAGTCTCCTACAACTGGTGCATCAACTTACCATTCTGGAATAGATATACCCGCTTCTAATGGTACCAATGTATATGCTTTAGAAAGTGGCACTATTACTTTTGCAAGTTGGGGCGCTGGTGGCGGTTATACCATAGTCTTAGAACTAGATAAGTTTAGCAATATTTCAGTTTCTTATTGCCATTTATCTCCACATTATATTGTAAATAGAAATGATTATGTTGAAAAAGGCGAACTTATTGCTTATGTTGGACCTAAGAATGTATATGGAATTAATAATAATCCATATAAAGATAGTAATGGCAACCCTACAAATGGTGCTACTACTGGATGTCACTTACATTTAACAATTAAGGTAGATGGCGAAGCTGTAAATCCTTTGGACTTTTTTAGTAAAAGTTGAAAAATTTCAATGTCAATAGGGACGCTCCTTTTTGACACTGTCAATGTCAATAGGGACGCTCCTTTTTGTGTCAATAGGGACGTCCCTTGCTTGACACGATAGTGTCAAAAAGGAGCGTCCCTATTGACAGCAATTAATTATAAAAGCAAAAAAAGCACTTAACTTTAATAGTTAAATGCTTTTTATTTTACATATCGTCTTCATTTTCATTTATTTGATTGTTTTGCTCTTCTTTTATGCCTTCATTTTTCATATTGTTAGCTTGATTGTTTTGGTTATTACCTTGTTTATTTTGCCCGTTTTGATTTTGGGTATTATTAGATTTGCTTTTTGGTTGCTCATTTATAATGTTTTGATTTGACCCTATTTGATTTTTATTGTTAGTTAAATCATCGTTTTCTGTTTCATCACTAACATCATATTGAACCGAATCTTCTGCTACATAGCTTTCATCTTGTGAAGAACTTTCACTATATTTTTCATCATCTTGATTTTCTAAATCTGCATTGTAGCATAAGCTAGCGCAATGGTCACATTCACCATCACAATAATCATCCCAATCAAGTTCTATTTCTTTATGACATTTTGGACATTCTATTTCATCTTTTAAGTCTGCATCTTGGCCAACTACAAATTCATAATTGCAATATGGACATTTGATTTCAAATTCAAATTCATCATCTAGGTTTATATCATTATCATGCATTTGATCACCTAAATTGTATTCGTCATCTTCATTATCTTCGTCTTCATCAATGTAAATATCTTCCTCAATCCTTTTTAAAGATTTTTGCATTGTATCTATTTTTTTAGCTAGCATATCGTATTGATTGCTATTGTCCATTGCTCTGTTCGTAATGTCTATAAACATCAGACTTACTTCAAGTAATTTGTTTTTTGCTATTTCTAAATCGTGAGGATCCTTTATTTCATTTTCTAAATCCGATAATATTTTTGCAAACTTATCTTTAGGTTCTATCATAGAATCTCCTTTCAAATACCAACTTTATAAATAAAATTGATTTAACTTTAAATTCTTTCCATGTATTCACCAGTTCTTGTGTCTATCCTAACAATATCTCCTATATTTACAAACATAGGAACTGTTAATTCATAGCCATTTTCAAGTGTTGCAGGTTTTCCAGATGTTGTTGCTGTATTTCCAGATAATCCAGGTTCTGTATATGTAACTTCAAGTTCAACAAATATTGGTGGCTCAATTGAGAATACCTTTCCTTTATATGATAATACTTTTACATTCATATTTTCTTTAAGGAATTTTAAACTATCTCCTAATTGCTCTTTATTTAAAGGTATTTGCTCATATGTTTCGTTATCCATAAAGTAATATAGTCCACCATCTTCGTATAAATATTGCATTTCTTTCTTTTCAATTTCTGCTGCTTGAAATTTTTCTGATGGGTTAAATGTTTTTTCTAAAACACTTCCTGTTATAACATTTTTTATTTTTGTTCTTACGAATGCTGAACCCTTTCCTGGTTTTACGTGTTGGAATTCAACAACTCTATATACATTTCCTTCCATTTCGAATGTTGTTCCATTTCTAAAATCACCTGCTGAATATACTGTTGCCATTATTATTTCCCCCTTAACTAAAATTTATTCATAAACATATATTTTATTTTACACCATTTTTGGCTAAAAATCAAGTGTTTTTCTTATTAAGATAGCTTTCTAAAATATATACTGCTGCAATTGTGTCTACCACTTGCTTCTTGCGCTTATTATTTATATTTAAGTAATTCATTGTTTTATGTGCTTCTACTGTGGTAAGTCTTTCGTCCACCGATACTATGTTTATTTTGTTAAATCTTGATTTTAGTTTATGTATGAAGTCTTTTGTTATAATTGACCTCTCACTTTCACTACCATCCATATTAAGTGGATTTCCTATTACAAATGTTTCTATATTGTATTGTTCTACTATTTCAGCTAATCTTTTTAATATTATTTTATCATTTCCATTTGAGTTGATGGTTTCCATCCCTTGTGCTGTTATACCTAGTTCATCTGTTATTGCTATTCCTGTTCTAACTTTTCCATAGTCTATTCCTAAAATTCTACTCATTTTTACCTACTATTCTGTTGTGTCAATAGGGACGCTGTGTCAATAGGGACGCCCCTTGCTTGACACGATAGTGTCAAAAAGGAGCGTCCCTATTGACAAGGGGCGTCCCTATTGACAAAAAGGAGCGTCCCTTTTGACATTGACACAGCGTCCCTTTTGACAACCGTCTCATTTAACACAACTATTCACCAATATATTCTTTCACCATTTTTTCTAATAATTCGTCTCTTTCTATTTTTCTAATAAGGTTTCTTGCACCTTTGTGGCTTGTTATATATGTTGGGTCTCCAGATAGTATATAACCTACTATTTGGTTTATTGGATTGTATCCTTTTTCTTCAAGAGCTGAATATACTTCTTTTAATGTTTCTTTCACTCTTTCATTTTGCTCTCTTTCTACATCGAATTTCATTGTTTCATCCATTCCCATTGTGAAAATCCTCCTTGACTTTTGATTAATTTGTTTGCAATCTCTTTTAATTAAGCAAAGTGGCTTCGCCATATGCGGTGCAAGCTTTGCTCGAAGTATTTAAATAGCTTTTATTGTATTTTCATTTGATGAATCTATGTATTCTTCTAATTTTTTAAGTGCTCCATCCAATGATGTTCCCTTATAATATGTAGATATAACTACTCTTATTTTGGGGCTTACTATTACATCTTCTTCATCACTATGTATGTAGTCTGGCTGTGCCATTATGTCTAAGCTTTCCATTTTGGCTTTTAGTTCAGACATAAAATTAAATACTCCATCTTTATCTGCTCCTGAAAATACTATTGCAAATTTAGGTCCCATATATCTTACAAATATATATTCTTGTGCCAAATTTTGCTTTACAAACTTTGACACTTCTGTAATTGTAACATCACCTGTTTTTCTGCTTATTTGTGTATTTATTTCTGGTAAGTTAACTATTTTAAATAAGCATATTGCAGATGTTGTATATTTGTCTATTACCTTTTTGCCTTCACCATATAAATATTCTGCTGACTTTAGTCCTGAATATAAATCATCTCTTACTATATTTTCTATTGTAGATTGATTTTCTACTGTTTTTAATATTGTTACTATGTTATTTCTTACTACTTCTAATATAGTTGTGTCTATATGGTCAAATTCATGTGGTTGGCTTCCTTCTATTATCCAGTAGCCAATATAAACATTGTCTACATATAGTGGGAAGAACATTGCACATTTTGCTCTACCAAATTCCATTTTTTGATATGGTAATTTTTCATTTTCATTTTCTACTGTAACATATTTAGGTGTTGCAGTTTTTATACTATCTCCAAATACAGGGTCATTTTGCAAATTTTTAAGTGCATCCCAATGCTTTCTATCTACATTTGAGGCTCTTACAACATATTCAGCACCATTAAAAACTACTATTGTTGAATATTTTATTGAATATTTACTTATTAGTATATCATTAATGTTTTCAAGTTTTTCTTGTATACTTGATGTTTCACCTAAAGTTTTCATAAACTCTTGTAAAACATTTAAACTAGTTATTCTTTGATTTAAGTTACTATACGTTTCTATTTTTTTGTGTACTGAATAGTTGTATATAATTAATGTTAAAACAATAATAACTAAAACTGCTATTACAGTTATTATCACCTATTATCACCTCTTTTATCTTAATTGTTTCTTTTGATTTATGCATTAAACTTCATTAGTTTCAATAGTTTGTTCTCATTTTATTTAATGTATCATTTACTCCTGATGAAAATTGTGTTGGTGGTTGTTTTTTATTTTTACTTTTGAAAAATCCTTTTTTCTCAGCCTTTTCGTAGTTTGGAGAATAATTTGTGTAATTTCCTCCACCTGGTATTAAAGGATATACCATATTGGCTAATTTTTCTAGGCTAGCCAAGAATGTTTGAGAATATCCACTTAATGATATTTGGCAAAGTGCTATTGCTTCTAAGTATCTAGCATATGTTTGCATTTCGAATGGTATTGATACGTATTTTATTGTAGCTGGATTAAATAAATCCCTTTGAAGTGTCATTGATGGCTCATTATATTTTGCCATACCACCTAATATCATTTTATCATTTAATATTTTTAATTTCATTTCTTTATTTAATACAACTCTTAATTTTGTTTCATCAAGTACATTTTTTAATTTAAGTTCACTTAAAAATTGAGTTAATGGTTGTATTGTTAGTGCATCCATTGATTGTACTAAATATATTTCTGTAGCTTTTACAAAATAATTTATATTTGTGTCAAAATCGCAATCCATTAATATTGCAGAATAATTGTTATCTAAGGTTTGAAGAATTGCTTCAAAATTTTCTGTTTCATCATCTTCGTCTGGTAATGATGTATATACAGTCAAGTTTTTGTTTACTTCAACACCTCCTGCAACTCCTCTTGTAAGATTTTTTATGCTTTGAGTTGCAATTTGCATTAGATTTTGATCATTATCTGTAAACATATAATATGAGTTTTTGTTTTTAGTTAAATCTAATATTGCTGTTTTTATTCCTTTTTGTGCTAAAAGTTCAGCTAAATTGTTTACTATAAATGATGTTCCATTTTTACTTGTTCCAACAAATGCAACAATTTTATTTTGAGCTACAAAGTTACTTTGAACTACGTTTGTTTCTTTACTTACTCTTAATAGTTCTTTTGTATTACCTGCTCCCATATAATTTGGTTCTTCCTCATATTGATTTGTTTGCTCATTGTTTGCCATATATGGAGTTTCATTCAAGTTTGCATCATAAAGATTTGTAGCTTGACTTGCCTCATATGGATTTGTATTTACACTTGCTTCATATGGATTTGTACTTGCATTTGCACTTGCTTCATATGGATTTTCAAATGAATTTGTATCATATGGATTTGATTCAAAATTATTCATTTCATATGGCGATTCTATTTGTGTATTTATATCATATGGATTTGCACTTTGGCTTGCTGTAGTATTTGCTGTATTGCTTACTGTAGTGTTTTCTTCTTGATTGTCTAATCCAAAAAGATTTGTAGGAACATTATTTTCTTCTTCTCCTGCTATATCAAACAAATTAATATCATTACTTTCTTGAACATTTTGTGATATATTGTTTTGATCTGTATTTTCAAAATTTTGTGAAACATTGTTTTGGTTTGTATTATCAAAATTTTGCATAATACTATCTTGTGGAGCATTATTATTTTGCTCAATATTTTCATCATTGCCCAAGTCAAATAGATTAAAATCATTTTGCTGAGCTATCGCTGTTTGTGTAGTATTAGGTAGTTGCGTAGTATTAGCTTGTTGATTATTTGTTTGAAGATTATTTATAGAATTATTTTGTTCTAAGTCCTCTGCAACAACATTTACCTTTTTAGGTCTACCTCTTCCTCTTTTTACTGGTACTACTTCTGGTTCTTTTTGCGCTGGTTCAGGCATTACTTGTGTTTCAACTGGATTTACAGTATTTATATTATTGCTTACTTGGTTACCAATGTTTTGAGCTTCTATATTTATTTTTCTAGGTCTTCCTCTTCTTTTTACTGGTGTAGGTTGTGGTTCAACAAGTTGTGGCTGTTCTGCTACAACTTGTGCATTTTCTTGTCTTAGTGTTTGAGGAATTTGTTGTTGATTTTGTTGTATTGGCTGATTCGTGACTTGGTTTTGATTAATACTATTTACATTTTGTCTTGAATTAACGTTTTGCACAGAATTATAGTTCATTCCTTGTCCTATATTCGCATTTTCAAAATTCTGCATAGCACTATTTGCTGGTGGCATAGGCCTTTCTACTTTCGTAGGCTTTATTGCATCTATATTCATTGTTGATGGAATAATAACAGGTTTCGTTAAGTTTGGCTTTTCTATATCTTTAGTTAAAAAGTCTGTATCTTGTCTTCTTACATTTTTTTGTAATGGGCTATATGGAGTATATTTACCATTTGATAAAACTGTTCCACCATTGATAAGTTTTTGATATCTATTAGAACTTCTTTCAAGTATTTGTTTTACTTGATTTGGTAAAAATTTTACTATTATTCTTAATTGTGTATCGTTATATTGACTTGCTATACTATCAAAACTTTCTACACATTTCTTCTCATTGTTTCCAATTTTTTTATAATGATTTAAAATATTTTTAATTTCAGTTTCGCTAACTTCTGATTCATTTTCTGGTTTATAATTAACGTCGTCCGCATCAATTTTATAATAATTTTTAGCTTCTTTTTTGCTTCTTGGTTTGTTTATTAAGTTGCAAACATTATCTACACTTCTATCATTACCTAAAAGAGCATTATAAATGCCTATTCCAAATAATTTAATTAAAAGCTCGTCTGACTTTGTTCTTCTATCAGAGCAAATTAAAATAATTGGAATATCTTCACCAGTTGCTTTATATGCTTCATCACTAATATTATCTAATTTGTCAAATAAAAATTTATCTATTGTATCATAATTATTATTTGATATTGGTTCTAAGTCCTCACCAATAACTACTGCATCATATGTTTTATCTTTTTGTAATTCTTTTATTATTGCATTAAAGTAATATACATTTTTGCTTGTAATTATTTCTTTGTATTTTTCTTGATATTTTTTAATTATAGAAGATGATACATTATCATTACTTACTGCAAATAAAACTTTCATTTGTTAACCCCTCCAACCTCTTACTACTATAGCGAAAATAAGTGGTAATACTTGGCATATAATTAGCATTGTTACTATACCAATCATTGCGCCAAAGCCTTTATCTCTTACGTCTAATTTTCTAATACCTATAACATATTGATATATAGCTGCAATTGCTATTCCTAGGAATGCAACTGGTATACTATAAACTCTTACTTTATCTAATATGTATGCAACTAATCCATATGTAGTGCTACCATAAGCTTCATTGTAATCTTCTATTGATTTAAGTTCTTTGTCTTTTATTTCTACAAGTTGGCTTTTAGTTTCTTCTGATATTATTTCTCCGCTAACATTAGTATTTGCAGCATAAACATAATTTATACCTATTATGCTAAGCATAATTGCAAAAACTATAAGTACTTTTTTCATTAATTTACTCCCTTCTTTTTCTTCCATATACTATATAATACACTAATCTAGTTAAAATAGCAAGCAAATTTTGTAACTTTGTTTGCTATTTTGAAAAGAGAATTTATATATTTCAAATTGGCATTTATATTACAACTTATTATATAAATATGTCATCCATTTGTATACTGCATTTGCCCAGTTTTTGTCACTTGCATATCTTGTATTTACAGCCGTTAACGTTGCTCCCTCAAAATATGTACCTGTTGCTGTTTCTCCGCCATAAATAGGCGTTCCTGCTGGATTTAGATAATATTTTACAAATACACGTGCTACTAAATCTATTCCCTCTGCATATGATTGGAATGTGTATGCGCTTCCTGATGGGTCACTATCATATGCACCATATCCAAATAGGTTCTTTTTGTTTTTAGATATGTTAGATGTTCCCCAAGCACTTTCATGTATTCCTACTGCAGCAACAAATATTCCATTTATATTATATTGTTGTTCTATGTAGTAAAAATATTCTGCATTGTCTTTAAAAATATTATTTACATCATTTGAGTCATTTTCAAATATTTGCTTAAACTGGTCTAATGTAAGTCCACTTGGCTTATTTAAAAGCATACTAAATCCTAAATTCTGAGTCAACTGCTCTTTTGTATATTGAACATTGTTTTCATCGCCATCACCTGTTCCATTTGGGTCAACATATTCTAAACTATCGGCTTTTGCCCAGCCTAAATAATTATCATAAGATACGTAATACCAGTCGCCTTGTTTTGCTTTTAAAATAACTTTATCGCCTTTGTTTATTGTAACTACTTTGTCTGAATTCTCATCTGGATTTAGTCTAATTGCAAGTGTTGTAGATGTTGCTTTTAACTCGTCCCCCACAACTGGAACATAGTTATTTGAAAATGCTGCTGTTCCAACTTGTACTATTTTGTCTACTGATGCTTTTGTTATTCTCGAAGATACTTGAACACTTGAAATAAGCTCGTCCCCTTCATATACATTTTTTAAAACAGCATTTTGTTTTCCATCTACACCTTCTTGTAAAACTTGTATTTTTCCCTTTGCTAAAGAGCTATTTTCTATATATTGTGTAGTAAATTCCACATCTATTTCTTGTTCTTCTAATACTTCTATTTTTTGTACTTTAGTGTTATTTTCTACAATTTCTTCTATGTTTATTTTTTTGCTTTTATCTTGAGGCGTTATTGGTATTTCTACTGCAACAGTTTTATTTTGTGAATCTGATGCATACGAAATATTTTTTGTTAAATATATACCAAAAATAATAGCTATAACTATTGCTATGGCTATTATTAATACTAATATATATACCCACAATTTTGACTTTCTTACCATAATATTCACCCTAATATTATTGTAATATTAAAGTCACCTTTTGTCAATTATTGTCTTAAAAATTTTGTGTCAATGTGTGTCAATAGGGACGCTCCTTTTTGACACAGCTGTGTCAAAAAGGGACGTCCCCATTGACACAAAAAGGGACGTCCCCATTGACACATTGGCATTTTTGTTACGAATTTCTACTTACCAAATAATAATTTGCTTCAAAGCCTCTTGCTCTACCTTCTAATACAAGTTCATAATTGCTTGAACCAGTGTATTCTAGTACCTCTTTCAACATTTCGTCCACATCTAAGTACAATTTTATTCCAACTATAAATGTATCTTCTACTTCTCTCTCTTTTAATAATTCGAGTTGTGTTTCATTTAATATTAGAGATTCTTTGTATATTGCAAATTCAGGCATATTTTTTATATGATTATATGCATTTATCCCCACATATATAAATTGATAGTCTTCGTACTTTTTAGCTAGTTCAATATATTCATTATAACCTTTGTACAAATAATCTGGTTCTTTTGTTATTAAGCCATAACTTTGCAATCCTATTATAGCAATTATGGCTATTATATTTACTGCAACCTTTAATTTCTTTTTACTTATTTTACTAATATAATACGAAACTAAAAGTACCACTCCTATTGTTATTAAAGGTAAAGTTGGTAAAATGTATCGTTGTTCTAAATATGGTGCGGTTTTTGATATAATAAGGTAATATATTATTACAGGTAAAGTTAGTATTGCATATTCAGAAATTCTTTTGCTTTTCCTTTTTTGTACAAAATATATTATTATTAAAATAGCCATTATGCCCAGTAGTACATATCCGAACTATAGTGTTTATGCTAAATTCTCTAAACATTTCTTCTACGTAAAATTTAAGTCTTTCAAAATAATTTTCTTGGAGGCTTGTAATTCCTCTGTATGAGAAAAATATGTGGTATATACATGCTGGAAACATTGCTACTCCTAGTATTGCAAGCTTTATATTCTCCCAAATCCAAGTTTTTCTTTTTCCTTTTAGGTGTATGAATAAAATTATAAATATTACGAGCGCAAATATGCAAAAATAATATTGAGTTAAAAAGCCTAAAATGGTTGCTATGCTGTACTGTATAATTTCCTTTTTGCGCATTCCAACTCTACATATTTTTAAGCTAATATATGTATATAGTAACACAAAAAATGTCATCATCATATACATTCTTTGAAACATTACTGTTGAAATTGCTCCAATGCTTAATCCGTATAGTAAAATTGCAACTATTCCTGCTTTTTCTTTTTTGTATAAACTAAATATTTTGTAAATGCATATACAAGTTAAAATATAAAATATTATGTTTATTATAAATACTATATATTTTGAAAATTGTCCTAAGAAAAAAGATGACACAATATGCACTAATATGTAAAATAGCGGTGGATGAACATCTCTAGATTGATTCCATATTACTGGTGCGAAATCTAGTATATCTTCCAGCTGTATAGTCAAGTATTCCATAGCCTCTTCTTTTGTTTTCCAAATCGGATCTGTGTTATATTCAGTAGATAGCAAGTAATCATAAGTATGGGTATTTGTAAGGCAAAATACTATATTAGCAAACCAATTTCCTTGCAATACATATTTAAATATTACTGTATTCATCGCATCTGCCACCCCATAAGGCTGATACAAATTATCATATTTATAGTTTGATGAACCATATGAAAACATTTCGTCTTCATTAAAACCTTCTTTTTGTGTTTCGTAAAAAAGCATAGTAATAGTTAGTATAACTATTACTACACTTAAAATTATGTTTGTTTTGTTTTTGAAGAATTTTATAAAATCTTTAAGATTACTTTTCATCTTGCTATTTCCTTTATTTCTTTTGTTATTTTTCTATTTGTTTTTCTTATTAATCCTGCTTACTTTTATTATATTATCTATCTATGAATTATTTATCATTATTTGCTTTTTTTATTATTGTGCATCAGTTTGTGCATTTTCTTGCTGTAATTCATTTGAAAGTTGCTCCATTACATCTAATACTTGTGTCATACCCGGATAAATTGCATCTATAAACTCATCATTAATCACAACTTTCCAAGTAAGCCCTCTTCTTTCTAAATTAATTGTAACTTCATTTGTTCTAGTATCTACATTATCTTGAACCAAACTTTCTTCAAGTAATTGCAAATTTTGAGCTGTATCAATATCATCTTGTGCTTCTAAAACTTCTGAAATTTTTTCTATCCAGTTTAGTAATACTTGCCTAAAGTTTTTGGTTGTTATAGTGGCTGTTACTGTTGCATTTGTATTTTCCACACTCTCTCCAGTTATTTCCCAAGAAAGTTCATTAAAGCATTCTTTCTCTAGATTTGACATAGAACTTCCGCCTTCTAGCGCTATAGTACTATCTAAAACAGAAATAAGTTCATCGTAATCAATATTTAATCCAGCCATAAATTTATTTCCATTTTTTAAATTTGTTAGTAAATTATTTACTGAAGACCTTGGTGTTATTGATGTATATAAAACCATAAGAGCTAGTACTATTAATATAATTAAAAGAATTACTACTAATAGCCATTTTTTGCTTTTCTTCTCTTTCTTTATTTTTGTTTTTGGACTGTCTTTTAATTTATTTTCTGATTTAGTAGTGCTAGTCTCTTTTGAAACCTTTTCTTCTTTGCTTTTTGAAGACTTGTCCTCTGTTTTAGGCTTATTTGTTTCTTTGTATTCTATTTTACCTAATTTTGTTTCAATAACTTTTGTTTCTTTAGTTTCTGAACTTTTTGCAGAATTTTGAGATTTGTTTTTTGATTCCTCTATTTTTTTGGAATTATTTCTTACTGTTTTATTTGTCTCCTTTTCATTTTTTAAGTTTTCTTTTTTTTCATCTTTTTCTTTCATATATTCAACCTCACTCTATTTTTGTAGTATTCAATAAATGTATTTTGTGAAATGTTTTTTAACTACTTTTTTGTTTACTATAAATATATAATAATAAATTAGTTAAATCAAGTGTTTTAAGATTGATTTCTATTTTTTCTTTCCATAATATCTTTCAAAAGCTTTTTCCCATTCTCTTGCTTCGTCATGATTCAATACTTTATTTCTTACTTTTTCTAGATATTCTATCTTTTCTTCTTTATTCTTATAATCTCCATCTTTTATCATCTGCTCTATTTTATCTATTCTTTTGCTTGCTTCTTTCTTATTTTCCTTGCTTGGTCTTAATCCTTCTATATATGTAGTTACAACTCCTCCATCTGCTAGTCCATCTTGCATTGCTATAAATGCCAAATCGTCGTCTATTATTCTCTCAGTTTTTTCTCTGGTTATTCCTAATATCTTTTTGTATTCTTTTAATTTAGAGAACATACGTATTCTGCTATCAGTATAATGATACAAACTTTTATATACAGTATCTTTCATTTTTATACTGGTTCCATTTTTTAAATAACTCTCAATTAATAAATATGTATACTTTGTTATCAGTAATTGATAATTTTTTATAACATCTGGAAAAACAATTTCATATTCATTTACTGGATTTTTTATATTTTGAAAATTCCCAATATATATTAAATTTTTATGCATTGCTTTTTTAGATGTATAATCAAGTATTATTCTATATGTTGCAAATACATTTCCTTGATTTATATAAATTATATCCCCTAGTTTTTCCAAGTCTTCTTGTGTTTGTGGTAATACATTATTTTCAGTTATTGAAGCATATACAATTGGCAAAATTATATGTTTATCAAAATTTTCGTCATCCACTTTTCTAAACAATATATATCTTCCAATAAATTCTTTATGCTCTGTATCTTTTTCTGTTATTTGATATGCATACACATCTCCATTTTTCCAGCCACAATTAAACCCTGCTTCTTTTTTTAGTTTTCTTGCTTTTGGCATCTCTTTATTTAATTTTTCTTTTATTCTGTTTAATTCATTTTGCCTTGTTTTTATTTGTTCTGGGAATTCGGCAAGCTCTTTCCAATTTTTTATGTCTTTTCCATCTTCTATCACTTTTAATGCTTTTTGCTTCACTTCTTCTGTTAATCTTCCCATTTTCCACATTGTCTCTGCTAGTGCTAACCAAAATACTGGTCCATCTATTTCATCATTTATGATTTCTTTATTTTTATCTACTACTTTTTTTAGTGCTTCTTCATCACTATTTCCGCCTCTTAATAATTGTATGTATTCTTCTTTTGTATCTAATGCCACATCATTTTGATATAATCTTACTCCCCAAATTCCCATAAAAACCTCCTTCGTTTTACTGATAATCTTAATTTTCAAACAGAATTTTTATTGCAATCAAAATTAAAATAACTCCACCTGCAATTTGAGCATGTTTTTTATGCTTTTCACCAAACACATTCCCTATTTTCACTCCTAGTAATGATAGTAAAAAAGTAATAACTCCAATTGATATTATTGGTTCTATTATACTTATTTTCAAAAATGCAAATGTTACTCCAACAGCTAGTGCATCAAGGCTTGTTGCTATTGCTAATACTATCATAGTTTTTATACTAATGTCATCATTAAATTCTTCTTTATCTTCTTTTTTAAATGCTTCAATTAGCATATTTACGCCTATTGATGCAATTAAAAAAAATGCAATATAGTTGTCTACTCTTGTAATGGCACTACTTAATCTGTTTCCTAGAAAATAGCCAATTATAGGCATTAAAGCCTGAAACATGCCAAAATATAGAGCTATAACTATTGCATTTTTCCATTTCATTTTTATCATAGATAATCCTTTGCAAATTGCAACTGCAAAAGCATCCATTCCAAGACCCACACTTAAAAATAATATTTCTGAAACTCCCATTGCATTCCTCCATATTTTAAGTTGGGGACGGTCCTTTTCGTGTCAATAGGGACGCTCCTTTTTGACACTATCGTGTCAAGCAAGGGGCGTCCCTATTGACAAAAAGGAGCGTCCCTATTGACAGCGTCCCTATTGACAGCCCTATTGACACGTCCCAAAAGCAAAATTTACAATATACCTAATAATATAATTACTATGATTCCAAGTACAATTCTATACCATCCAAATACTTTGAAATCGTGTTTCTTTATGTAGTTCATCAAGAATTTTATTACAAATATCGATACCAAGAAAGCTACAATCATTCCTACTAGTAATACTGCAAGCTCCATTCCAGTAAAGCTTAATCCAAATTTTAATATTTTTAGTAAACTTGCTCCAAACATTACTGGTATAGCTAAATAAAATGTATACTCAGCTGCTACTGTTCTTGAAATACCTATAAGTAATGCTCCTATTATTGTTGCACCTGAACGTGATGTTCCTGGGAATATTGCAGCTATTAATTGAAATAGTCCTATTATAAGAGCGTCTTTATATGTAAGCTCTGATATATCATTTACTCTAGGCTTCATATCTTTTTTCTTGTTTTCTATTACTATAAATGCTATACCAACTAAAATAAGCATTGTTGCTACAACCCATGAATTATATAAGTATTGGTTTAAAATATCATCAAAAAGCAATCCTACAACTGCTGCTGGAATGCATGCAACTAATATTTTTGCCCACAAAATAAGTATGTTCTTATCCCATACTACTTTTGACGAACCTCCATGTTTACTTTTTTGCATTTTTAGAGGCCATATACTTTTAAAATATAATACAACTACTGCTAAAATTGCTCCTAATTGTATTACTACATCAAACATATCAAAAAAGCCTTCTGATAGCCCTTCGAATTTCAAAAAGTTTTCTGCTAAAATTAAGTGTCCTGTACTACTTATTGGTAGCCATTCGGTTATTCCTTCAATTACTCCATAAATTATTGAATAAATTATATTTAACATTTGTTCCTCCTACTAGTTGTTTTTTCAAATTATAACATATAATTATATACTTGTAAATAAAAAATATTAATGTTATAATTTTTATAAATTATTATGAAAGGAATGAAATTTTATTATGCTAGATGATAAAAATTCAAATGAAAATACTATAGAATTTGATTTAGATGATGAAAGATACCAAGGTTTAGAAAATTTGGTAAATACTCATCGTAATTTAAAATATAATGAAGGAAAAACACCTGTAACACCTTCTCCAGAAGGTCAATTTCCACCAAAAGCTCCTAGATATCCTCATACTCCAGTTACTCAAGACTATCGAAATGGAGCAACTTTCCCAGATAAGAATGCAAGGTCAGGACAACCTCACCATCCTCATACTCCTGTTAGTCCTGCTAAATCAGATTATCCCAAAGGCTTTAAAGTTCCAAAGAAGTACAAATCTAATCGTAGATTAAGTAAAACAAAACGTAAGTTGCCTAAAGCTTTGACTTTATTATTAGCTGCTGGGCTAGCTATTGGCGGATTTAAGGTTGTTACTTTAGGAATAGAACATTTTCAAGATAATTCTAGAAATGAGTCTTTGGCTAATTCTCAACAAAATTTAGAAGATATGGTTCATAGAGAAACTGCTTTAGGTGAAGTTAGTACTTATCAAGTTCAAAACAATGATTTACAAATTTTAAATGCTGACTTAAATAATCTTTTAGAAAGATATGAGCAAAATCCAAGTTTAGTAAATGAATCTGAAATAGCAAATTTACTTCAAAATTGCTATTTGGAAGGTAGAGATATTGTTTTTGCAAAAGTTGCAGATGCTTATAATGCATATAGTAATGAAAATGATGAATACCCAAAAACAATTGACGCAAAGAATTTAATTTATAGAATTGATGATGATATGAATCCACCATATTATATTGCTAATCGCTCTGATAAGGTTAACAATCCTAATGGAACAGCTGTTGCAAGTCAAAATTCTATACTTAGTGATTTTATAAAAAAGCAATTAAAAATTAATGATTTATATACTTCTAATCCTTTTGAGGAAAATTCAGCTCATTTAAGAGAAGGTGTCTCTGCGAGCCAAGCTTTAGATCTTTTAAAAGAGGGAGTTAATGATATAAATGAAATGGCTACATCTAATCTTCATTATGAAAAGAGTCTTTTTGGAAATCCTTCTTTAGTTATTGATGAATATCAAAGAGAAAGCGATCCTCCTTCTATTGAAAATGTCTCTACTTCAAATGTAAATGTTACTCCTGATTTAGATGACGATGAAAGATAATTTTTATATTAATCGTATTTCTTTAATAATGTGTTACTATAAATATCCACGGGTATAACCCGTAGTTTGCCATTAAAATTAGTAAAAAGGAAAAATAGATGGTTACAAAAGTATCCATCTATTTTTCCTTTTAAAGCTTCGATGTTCTTAACACTCAGGTTTTCTGTAGATTTTCATCTGCATCCTCTTAGTGTTTTCAAACCGTTTGGTTTTGTTATCGAAGACTTTTTCTGGTCGTACTTTGACGACAAATGTGTCGTCCTCACACAGCAAGTCGAAGCCGTCATTTTGAATCTCTTCATGGGTACATTTTTCAATTCCCCATACATCAAGTTCAGAAACAACTCCTTTCTTGTTTGAGACATTTGCGTTGATAAACTCTCGAACAGTTGGCGAAAGTTCTCCGTCCAACAAGACTTGAACGAGGAGAATATTCTTCCCCTTGAACTCACTTTCGTTTCGGAAGTAGATGTTCGACATCTGCCCCTTGGTCAGTCCAAGTTTCTCCCTTAATTTGTTCTTATGCCTTGTTTCCACCTGCTCACCAGAGCCTACCAAGCCCATATCCCGTGCCAGAGACGACCTGATTTCATCGAAAAATGCAGACATCTTTCGACCCTCCATTTCAAATATGATATCTTATCTATTATAACATAATTTACATAAAAAATCAACCAATAAGTTAAAATTTCTTATTGGTTTTTTATTAACCAACTTAAACAAAAGTATTAAAAATACTCGTTTAGGTTATGTATTTACTTACTGGTTGATATTTATTATTCTTCTGAACTTGGAGCGTCTTCTTTTGCTTCAGGTTCAGGGGTATTATTGTATACTTCTAATATAGCTTTTTGGATTTTTTCTCTAGTAGCAGGATTTATAGGATGTGCTATATCCTTATGTTCTCCAGTGCTCTTAATCTTTTTGCTAGGCATAGCAATAAATAATACTCCTTCAGGATTTTTGATAACTTTGATTTCATGTACTACGAATTCGTTATCAAATGTTACAGATGCAACAGCTTTTAATCTGTTCTCTGAATTTACTTTTCTTAATCTTACGTCTGTTATTTCCATAATATGTGTTCTCCTTCCAAAGTTATAAATTTATATGAAAAATATTACTATTTTTCATACTACTTAATATATTCGCTAATAATCTTCTTTTTCCTTCTTATTTTTACAAAAAAATTTTTCCATTTTATGTAACCAGTAATTTAGATTAGTTTAATTCTTAATTCCTAATTAATTATATTTTAATAAAAATTTCTATTTTTATGTAACCGTAGATATTGTTTTTTTTGATTTTCTGTAATATAATACTTAAGCAAATTATATAATTAATTAAGGAGCGTGAATTTTTTTGGCAAACTTGCAAGAATTAAAAAGATATAAAAACATTTATATGATAGGCATTGGTGGAATTAGTATGAGCGGAATTGCTGAAATCCTAAAAAACTGGGGTTTTCATGTTGCTGGTTCTGATATCAATTCTTCTGATGTTACTGACAAGCTTATAAGTAACGGCATTTCTGTTACAATAGGACATAATTTAGATGTTCTATCCAAAGCAGATTTAGTTGTTTATTCTGCTGCAATTAAGCCAACGGATGTTGAACTTGTTAAAGCTCATGAACTGGGCATTCCGGTTGTTGAAAGAGCTGATTTTTTAGGTGAAATTACTAGATGTTTTAGAAACACTATATGTGTATCAGGTACTCACGGAAAATCTACTACTACATCTATGGTTTCAATGTGCTTTCTAGAAGCTCATAAAGATCCTACAATACAAATTGGAGCATCTTTGGATAATATAGGCGGAAATTATAAAATTGGTAATAGTGACTTTTTCATATTAGAAGCATGTGAATATGTAGAAAGTTTTTTAAAATTTTACCCTAAAGCCGAAATTATACTTAATATAGACAATGACCATTTAGATTATTATGGCACTTTGGATAATGTAAAAGCTGCCTTTATTAAGTATGTTAAATTACTTCCTGATGATGGTATTTTAGTTTATAATGCTGATGATATCAATTGTGCACATTTGTCACAATATACAAAAGCAAAAAGTTTAACATTTGGTATAAATTCTTCAAATGCTAACTTTGTTGCGAAAAACATTTCTTTTGATAAAAATGGTTATCCATCATTTGATGTATATTATAATAATACATTTTATAAAACAATGAAATTGTCTATTCCAGGTAAGCACAATGTACTTAATGCACTATCTTGCATAGCTTTGTGTAATGAATTTGGATTAGATAAAAATGATATAAAAAATGCTCTTCAAAAATACAAAGGAGCACATAGAAGATTTGAATATATAGGTGAATTTAATAATATAAAGGTTTATGATGATTATGGTCATCACCCTACTGAAATAGAAGCAACAGCGCAGGCTTTAAAGAAAAAACAATACAATCATTCTTGGATTATATTCCAACCTCATACATATAGTAGAACGAAAAACTTATTAGATGATTTTGCTAAATGCTTGCTTAATTTTGATAATATTATTGTTACAGATATTTACGCTGCTAGAGAAAGTAATACTTATGGTGTTTCTGCCAAAGACATTGTTGAAAAAATAGATTCTATGGGTAGAACAGCTTACTATATACCTAATTTCGATGATATTGTTGATTTTGTTAAAAGAAATGCCAAACCTGATGATATTGTACTTACTCAAGGCGCTGGTACAGTAACACAAATTGGACCAAAATTGGTTGAAAAAAACTAGGAGGTTTCTCCTAGTTTTTTTA